>JBGQIT010000024.1:0-14599 GCA_041498575.1 Gemmatimonadaceae bacterium | reverse complement strand
CAGCTTCTCGTTTCGGGCGAGATCTTTCGCTGCGACATCAGCTGCGTTGCGCGCGGAGACGAGCCCGGCGCGCGCCGATGTGTAAGCGTCCTGGATTCCCGACGCATCGATGCGCGCGAGCACGGCGCCGGCATTCACTGCCTGACCTTGATCCGCGTATGTCTGGAGAACGCTGCCGGAGACCTGCGCGCGAAGCACGGCTTCCCGGTCGGGCTCGAGCGTTCCGGAGATGGAAGGCCCGGTCATGATGGATCCATTGGCGGCAACGGTGATGTTCTCCGGCCCCACTACCATGGTTTCCGTTTTTGCCGTTTCTGCCGCCGAGGCGTTATCGCCCTTGCTGCACGCGTTAAGGGCGGTGAGGGCAGAAAGACCCAGGAGGACAGCCGCGGTTTTTCTCGAAATACTCCGATTTAGCTTCATATATGACTCGCTTCTAGGTGCTTACTGTGGTGGAATGCCGGTGGTTTGCTGTCCCTGCGTCTGCACGGCTTGCGTAGACTGAGTGCTCTGCTGCGATTGCGTTTGTTGCGTTGCTGCCGTCTGGCTCTGAGCCTGGGTCGTTCCGGTGCTCTGCAAGGGAAGATCGGGCAGGAGGGCCAGCTTCACGCGAGCGACCTGCAGATTCCTCGCTGACAACGCGCGATTCGTGACCGCCTGCTCGAGCAGAATTCTGGAGTCGTTCAATTCGATCTGCGTCGAGATGCCATTCTTATAACGAACTTCCGCGATCGCATACGCACGCGCTGCCTGCTCGGCTGTGCCCTGACTCGCCTCCCACGCCGCGCGAGCCTGGAGAAGATTGTTGATCGTCACCCGGGAGTCGAGCGCGGCGAATTCGCGGACCTGATCGTATCGGGCCTGCGCCTCACGCACGTTGGCTTCCGCCACCAGTTGATCGCCCTTGATGCGGCCACCGGTGAAAAGCGGAACCGACGATGCGACGCCAATCGTCCAGTTTGTTCGGAAGCTTCCCGACTGCGGAAGTCCGGTCTGCGGGAACGCGACCTTGCCATACGCCGACGTCAGGGAGAGCGTGGGAAATCTTTGCGCTTTCGCGACTCTCAGAAGTCCCCGCTGCGCATCGATCGCCTCGGCCGCCTGCCTGACCGTTGCCCGGTCAATTGCGGCCGTGTCGCTGGTGACGCCGATGTTCACGAGAGCGGCATTGGTCGCCGCGGAATCGTCGACAACGGTCGTGAGACTCACGGGAGAATCGAGCGGAATATTCAGAAGCTGCTTCAGCCTCAGGTACGCGACTTCTCGATCGCTCTGACGCTGGATCACGATCGGCCGCTGATTCGCGCTCGTAACCTGGGCGCGCAGCAGGTCGAACTCCGAAACATTGCCAACCGTGCGGGCCAGCCGTGTCTGCTTCAGCACGTTGTCGGTCTGAACGGCGGACGACTCCGCCAGCGCGACCAGCCTGTCGGCGAGCGCCGCATCGAAATACGCCTGGGTAACATCGAGACGAAGCTGCGCCCGTTGCGCGGTCAGCTCGATGTCGGCCGAGCGACGCCCCGCGTTTGCCACAGCATTCTGCGCAGAAATGCGCCCGCCGGCGAACAGGCTCTGCGAGAAGGCGAGGCCCAGGTTGTACTGATTCTTTGCTCCGAAGCCGAGGTCGCCGAACGACGCGAACGGATTCCCGCCGAGGGCGCAGCGACTTGCGTCTTCGAGTCCTGCCAGCCGATCGGCCGTGGTGGCTGAGGCGTCGAGGAGATATTGATCACACGGACCGGGGGGCGGCGCGGGCTTGGTCGTATCAACCACTGTTCCACCACCGGCAACAGAGAATTGCGAGGCCAGAGTGCGGGTGTATGCGGCGGACCCAGTGAGCTGTGGCAGTCTCTGGCTGCGCGCCTGATACTGCTGGCCCTGGGCTCGCTCGACTCCGGCGCGTGCGATGCGGATCGCCTCGCTCTGGGATTCAGCGATGCGGACGGCTTCGTCGAGCGAGAGCGTGCGTGGTGTCCCGGTCGTATGAACCGTGGGCAGCGTGGGAGTCGCCTGCGCTGAGGCGATCGCCGGAATCAATAGACTTGCGGCTATAAGGGACAGGAATTTGCCGAGCCTGGGGGCGCGGCGTTGCGCTTTTTTAGAGGACACTGTTCAGGCTGAAAGTTGTTTCGATCGTTTGGTCTGCTTACTCGTCGCTTTACGCGACCCATTTTCGACACCCAATGCCTGGAGGAGCAGCTGGGTATACTTGTGCGCCGCCTTTGTCTGGGGCTGCGGGAAGACATCCGGCATCATATCCCGTCCCATGGCGTCGGCGAAGATCGATCCCATGAGCATCGCTGCCGCGGTCTTTGGCTCGAATGCCTCAGTAGCCATTCCCTGCCGCTTGAGGGCGGTGAGGTACAGGCACAGATCGTTCGAAGCACGTCTTGGTACCTCGCCCGCGAATTCGCACATTTCTGGTCGCTCTTCGATCTCACTCATCGTCTTACGGATGATCGAGCTCCGAAGTCTCAAATGCTGGATAAACGATTCGCTCCATTCCGTGAGCTCACGCTCCGGATTGGCTGGGGTGTCGGGGAGGATTGCGAAGCTGGCAGATCGCGTCAGGTGTAACATTGCTTCGCGAATCAGTGCTTCCTTCGACCCGAATTGGCGGAAAATCGTGATCTCGTTTACGCCCGCAGCATCCGCGATGCGACGAGTGGTGGAGCCGCGGAACCCGTGTTGCGCGAAGATTCCGGCAGCGGCGGCGAGGATGGCGTCTCTATGGTTCATGGGCACGGAAACTATAAATGGTAATCCAAGAATGCAAGTAGTCACTTACTTACACAGCCGTTTCCATGATTCGATAACAGAGAGGTACCCTGTCTCTTACTGCTGAGTTGCAATCCGCTTTCGATGCTGCGATCACCCAAACACGAAAGTGCAACGATGCGGGAATGGCGGCTGTCGGCGGAGGAGCCGTGAGTGCGTACCTCCAAAAACTGGAGGAAGAGCTAAGGCTCGAGCGCGTGAGAGCTTTGGAGCGTGGAGCCGTCGACCGGGAATGGTTTCAGAAAACCATGCGCTGGCTAGTCGAGTGGGTGCCCGAGACCGAGCCGGCGCTAATTGCGGCACTTGGCCGTATTGTGCGAGTCCCGCCGACCCTGCCCTCCTAGGAGGATCGTCTCGCGGACGACCAGTGGATCGCGCGAATCTGCCAGCCGCTGTTTGTTCGACTCAATATCAGGAGTTCTGCGCCAATACTATTGATCTCGCGGCCGTGGAAGCTCCCACTCACGGTTGACGTCGAGACGAGCCATGCGACATTCCCCTCACGCGTGTAAGACACCGGCGTTCTTGTCTCACGCACAGCCTTCGCGAATTCGATGTCTGCAGCCAGGTGGTGAGCAAGATACTGCTCTCGCGTTTCCACTTCTCCGCCTTCGAGTACCCGTAGATCTCGCGCGAGAAGCTTCCTGATTGTGGTCGTGTCACCCCGTTCCAAGGCGGAATGAAATTGAAACGCAGTGCGGACGATCGCGGCGGAGTCTTTACGAGAACTGAATGATTGTTTGTCTCCTTGAGCTCGAGCACTGGGAGAGCTATCAAGGGCAAGCACCACAATTAGTGCGATCGAGATTCTGACGGCAGTGTTCATAAATTTGGAAGGAAATGAATTTGGAAGGAAATAAGGAGAGCCAAGGTCCAGCTGCAAGCTTCTCTTTTCATCGCGCTTCGTTAGACTGCATTCATGCACCTGCGCCGCCTCATCGGATTTCTAAGTGGCATCTGTGCCCTGTCCCTGACTCTCGCACCTGGTGACCACCGTTGCGAAGGACGGAACGTCGAGGCCCGATCGGCACTTGCACCAGTGACGATAGGCGGTCACGGCGGAATGCACCATGGCACACCAGCGAACGCGGACCAACAGAAGCCGTGCAGTTCCTCGACATTGGTTTGCTGTCAGGCGATGACTTCCTGCGGGCCGACGATCATGCTGACTCGGACGGCACCGGTTGGGAATCAGCTTGCTGCAGGGTCGGCGGTGCCTCGGGCGTTTCTCCAGACCCCACTTAGCCGTACGGCGGCTCCAGAACCTCCTCCTCCAAAGGCGTAGAGCACCCGCAAATCGAGTGTTCACTGTCCGCCGAGTGTGATGAATCCGCTAGCGGACGCGCTATGCCTGCGGATTTCCGCAGAGCTCTTACACTAAAAATTTCGGATGTACAATGTTTTCGTCGTCACTCTGTCGTGCGTGGCGCCAAGCCTGCGCGCTCATCCTGATCTCCCTGTTCGAGGTAGCACCTGCTCGCGCTCAGCAACCGCAGCAAACGGTGCGCGATTCCTCGAAATCGAAAATGCCCATGAACATGCAGATGGGCACTCCAACCAAAAGGAAAAAGCCCGCTGCGGGCTCCAAGCCAGCATCGACCACCGCGGGAAAGAAAAAAGTCATCACTAAGTCAGGGAGCAAGACACGCTCTGGCGCAAAAAGGCGGTCGCCAACAATGGCGATGCCGATGCCTGCTAAGTCCGCACCCAAACGGAAATCTGAGCCGATGGCAGGGATGCAGATGGGCGGACACCCGCCCGCTGCCCACGGAGACACCGCGCATGCAAAGATGGGCGCGATGGACATGCAGCGTGTGCCCCCTGGCGCAAAGGATTCGTCGCGCATGAACACGCCGTCGAAGCCAGATTCGACGAAGATGAATACACCCGGCATGGCCGGCATGCCTGGAATTGCGGGCGACAAACGCGATAGCTCGGCAGACGCGATGAAAGGAGTGCAGCCGGGAATGAACATGCCCGGAATGCATAGTCATGCGACTGACGACATGATGATCGGCCCCGCCGGCGTGAGTATGGAGAGGATGGGATCGGGAACAACATGGATTCCCGATGCCGTCACTATGCCGTCACGCCGCAGAATGTTGGGTGACTGGATGATCATGGCTCATGGTTTTGTGTTCGCGCAGTATGACAAACAGAGCGGAGAGCGCGGCGCTGACCAATTCGGTTCTTTGAACTGGGCGATGTTGATGGCGACACACGATCTTGCGGGAGGTCGTTTCCAGGCGCGCACGATGCTTAGTATCGACCCGTTTACCGTCACTAACAGCGGATACCCACTTTTACTCCAGACCGGTGAGAGCTACAAGGGCCAACCGCTGCACGATCGACAGCATCCACACGACTTCTGGATGGAGCTTGGCGCGCTCTATCAGAGGCCTGTCACGAAATCGTTGGCGTGGAGTGTTTACGCGGCTCCGTCAGGAGAGCCCGCGCTGAGTCCCGTCGCTTTCATGCATCGGCCGTCCGCGATGGACAATCCTACCGCGCCGATAGGCCATCACTGGCAGGATGCAACGCACGTGAGCTTTGGCGTCCTGACTACGGGAATTTTCACCCACACATGGCAACTCGAAGGTTCAGCCTTCAATGGTCGCGAACCAGACGAGAAACGCTGGGACTTCGATCCCATTCGGATCGATTCATACTCCGGTCGGCTAACGGTGAACCCGTCGACTCACTGGAGCTTTGCCGGCGGGTATGGCTACCTCAAGAGTCCTGAGGCGCTCATTCCGACCGAATCAATACATCGCATTACCGCTTCTGTGCAGCACGGCACTTCGCTGGGTGGCGATGGCCAAGTGGCAACCACATTCATCTGGGCTGCAAATAAGCGCAGCAGCATGTCGGGCTCGTCGAATAGCTTCCTACTCGAGAGTGAAGCAATTCTCGACAAGAAGAACACCCTCTTTGGGAGAACGGAGCTCGTTCAGAAAAGCGCGGAAGAGCTTGTCGTGGTGAATCCTGTGCTAACAAGCAAAGGCGTGTTGCTACCGGGATTCCCAGCTTCGCAACACTTCAATGTCGGCACTGTGCAGCTAGGGTATATCCGTGACATGGCGCGAACACACTGGGCGACGATTGGGTTGGGTGCTGCCGGTACTCTCAACTTCGTGCCTGCCTCCCTTGAACCTTACTACGGCTCGAGGACGCCGGCTGGGACATTCATCTTCCTGAGGCTTCGACCCTTTCACGCGTCCAAAAAAGGAATGAGTGATATGGGCGGGATGAAGATGGGCCCCGGACATGAATAGAACGCTTCGCATCTTGACGATGACGGCCGCCCTGCTCGTGCCCACGCGAGCGTGGGCACATGCGCACTTAAAGCGCAGTGATCCTGCGGCTGGGTCGCAGCTCGCCGCTCCTCCGCAGGTTATTCGGCTCTGGTTCTCGGAACAGCCGGAGCTGTCGATGACGTTCGCATCGTTGAAGGACTCTGCCGGAAAGGTGTTCGCTTTGAGCTCGGCCGATCGCGAAACGTCGGGTCAGATGGGTATTGCTTTCCATGTATTGAGCGCCCTTCCGCCTGGTCGGTACACATTGTCTTGGCGGACAGCCGCCTCCGACGGTCACCCCTCGACTGGAAAGCTCACGTTTGTCGTCTTAGCAGCACCGACGCAAGCCTCCGGGCCCGCACCGCCGTCTGCTGCATCGCGAGCGGATTCAATTGGCACTGCACTTTCGCCGGGAACGGTAGCCGTCCAGCGTAAAGAGGTACCTCTTGATGAGGAAGTGGATGCTGCCAGCTCGATTGGAAATTCAATCGCGCGCGCCTTCCTGTTTCTGGGTCTTCTCGCTCTGATTGGGGCGGTCTCTTTCAAGCTGCTAGTTCTCCGCGGAGCCCGGACGGTGGCAATCGAGCTGAAGCAAAGAATGACACAACGGGCTGCAATGCTTGGAATTGTCTCGGCTTTGCTGGTGATCCTTGTTGCGTTCGTGAGATTGCAGCTGGAGTCGCAGATGATGAGCGCGATGCCCGATATGCCTGGAATGAAGGGAATGAGTGTTCGCGAGATGGTGATGCGAACCGATTGGGGCTTCGCTCTCCGCATTCAGCTGGCTGCTGCGATCGCGGCACTCATCGGCTTCGCTCTAGTGGTCCGAAGTGTACGAGGCGGGTGGTTCATCGCTACAGCTTCGGCTCTTGTGTTAGCAATAACGCCGGCTCTTGGTGGGCACGCCGCCGCCAGCCCCCGGTTCACTTCTCTCATGATTGCGGCTGACTGGGTTCATGTCCTCGGCGGAGCCGGCTGGCTCGGAAGTTTGCTTTGTGTGATGGTGATTGGTGTTCCGATTGCACTAACGCTCGAACTACACGAGAGATGGGCGTCTATCGCATCTCTCGTAAATGCCTTTTCTCCTGTCGCGCTGGTGTCCGCCGGAGTGGTTGTGGCTAGTGGAGTATTCGCGTCGTGGGTTCACTTGGAGCATCTGAATGCTCTTTGGCAGACAACCTATGGAAAGGTACTGCTCGTGAAACTGCTCTTTGTCGCGATCACTTTCGGGGTCGGTGGCTACAACTTCAAGAGAGTTCAGCCGCAGCTCTCCAGGGAGATCGGAACGGAACGACTTCGCCGATCGGCTATGGTGGAGTTAAGCACTGGATTTCTGATCTTGCTGGTCACGGGGTTACTCACGGGAATTTCCCCCTGAAACAGGTCAAGCAGAGAATGACAAACCTGCTCCGTGCAAGCAGTCATCGGGATTCAACAGCGGAGTAATCGCTCTCCGCGTCGCCGCAGGCGGCCCATCCTTCTCCGAGGCGAAAATGATTCTGCAGCCGATCGACTTTGTGGTGTATGTCTGGCTGATCATTGCGATTCTCGCGGCTCTATACGTCGCCTACGATCAGTTCCGACACAATCCGGAAGCGCCGGTCATGAAGTGGGGATTCGTGCTCGTCACCCTCTATATGGGGCCGATCGGACTCCTGCTGTATGTGATGGCCGACAAGGAACCCTTCGCAGGCACTCACGAACGGTTCATTCAGCCCCTCTGGAAGCAGGGCGTCGGGTCGACCGTGCACTGCGTTGCCGGCGACGCAACCGGGATCATTCTCGCGGCCGCTGCAACAGCCCTGCTGGGATTCCCGATGTGGGTCGACGTGATCGTGGAATACGTCTTCGGCTTCCTGTTCGGATTGCTCATTTTTCAGTCACTGTTCATGCGTGCGATAATGGGCGGCACTTACGCAGAGAACGTACGCCGCAGCTTCGTGCCCGAGTTGGTATCGATGAACATGATGATGGCGGGGATGGCGCCGGTCATGATTCTCCTCATGATGGGTCGCGACATGCGAGCGATGTGGCCTGGCGAGCCGTTGTTCTGGTTCGTGATGTCGCTTGGAGTCACTGTCGGCTTCCTGATCGCCTACCCGATCAACGTTTGGCTCGTCGCGAAGGGAATGAAGCACGGCTTGATGACGGTTCGGGAATCTCGGAGCAAGGACGGAATGGATTCCATGCAGGGCCACGGTGCCAACGGTGCAGAAGAGAAAGGGATGAACTCTTCGGGCATGGAAGGCATGGCGGGCATGGAAGGCCAAAAGAGATCCAGCAAGGATGTGGACAGCGGAGCTGTCACTCGACCGCAATTGATAACGGTTACCGTCGTCACGTTGCTCGCACTCCTGGCGGGAATGTTCATACCGGCTGCCTTCGTGAATCTCAGCGTCAGGGCGGAGGAAGTGAGGAGCGCCATTATGCCACCGGGGATGATTACGACGGCAGACACTCCGCCTGACGCGATGCGAGATATGGCCGCCGCAGATCCGCGCTTGGTGAGTTACACAGCGCCAGCGAACGCGCGCGGTGACCGCGTGCTTGCTCCTCGCATCGAAAGCGGCGTCAAGATCTTCGACCTGGATGCGTCCGTCATTCGCTGGAATATTCTGCCCAATATTCAGGTCACTGCCTATGCGATCAACCGACAAGTGCCAGGGCCGAGACTCGAGTTGACAGAGGGCGACCACGTCCGAATCAATTTCACCAATCACTTGCCGGAGCCAGCGACGATGCATTGGCACGGTTTGATCGTGCCGAACGCAATGGACGGCCCCGGTTACATCACCCAGACTCCGGTACCACCTGGCGGACGGTACGTTTACGAGTACGTCGCCATCCAACACGGAACGTACTTCTACCACTCACATACGCGCCCCGATCGGGAACAGGCGCTGGGGCTCTACGGGTCCCTGATCATCCATCCCAAAGATCCAGCGGCAGAGCCTAAAGCCAATTACGACTATGTGGTAGAGCTGCAGGAGTGGTTGAAGCGCGACGGATTGACCTATCCCGCGATGCTGATGGAGGGTGGGTTACCGAACTTCTTCACGATCAACGGCAAAGCGTATCCGGCGACCGATACGCTCCGCATGCGCGTGGGCGAGACGATCAAGTTCAGAATCATCGGCACGAACAACAATTTCATCCATCCAATGCACATGCATGGGGGACCGTTCACGGTCGTCGCCAGGGATGGAGTCGTCCTTGCTCCTGCGGCGAGATTCGAGGCCGACGTGGTGAACGTTGGACCTGGCCAACGATACGACGTGATCTGGCCAGCGCGCGAACCAGGGAAGTGGATCTTTCACTGCCACATCCCACATCACACCTTGAACAACAATGTGGAGGAGAAAGGTGGGGGCGGTCTGACATTACTGGTCGAGGTTCGGCCGTGATCGTCCGCCGAATAAAAAGAGCTGGGAAAGTCGCCCCGCATAATATCCAAGCTCAGATCCACGGTCTGGATACCATATGCCGTTCTCGCTGCTTCCGTTGCCCGTACGGGGTCATGCCCTGCGGCTTGTACACCGCCAGCACTGTTGCCACGAGCAACAACAGCATCGCGAGAATAGAGTGGATCACGGGAGATGCATTACGCACCACGCCGAGATCAGCTTTCGGATCTGCCGCCACGCCTGCCATGAGGGCAAATGTCTTCATGTAAGCCAGCAAGATGATGGTGGCAAGGACGGTTATCAGGAGTTTGAACACGACCCAATAGTGCCGGAACAAGCCCCAACTAGTTCCCAGTGACTGCACGAGCCCGGTGAGCAGCGATGCGAAAGCCAACGGGACGAGGACGAACCAGCCTGCTGGTTCCATCACCATATAGACGGCACGCACCGTCTGAGCGTCCGAGCTGGTCAGACCAAGTATGCCATGAGCCAGGAAGACCGCGACCGCGCCTATCCACCCGACCGACGAGGTGACGTGGGCGGTGAGCGCGAATTTGCGGAGCTGGGGTGTCATGATCATAACTGGCGAGCCTCGGGCAGAACGTGGCTACCTTCGGCGATGCCGGCGAGGAATGTTTGGCCAGCAACACCACCATCGGATAGTCTGTGGCGACCAGGACCGTGGCGACCGCCGCCAGCGAACATAAGGATTACGAACAGCACGGCCACGACAATCGCGATGATCCCAAACACCTTCACCCAGCGTGGTGTGCTAGTCAATTCGCGGTTGGTGCCGGTATCGTCGGAGTTGGGAGGCGCGTCAGCCATATGCCTCTCCTCTGTCGCACGTGGGTGTCGAAGCTCTCGTTAAGGCAGTCTACCAAATCCTACGTTGATACTCAATCATGGTTTCTCGACGGTTGACGGGCGGAACTGAACCGGCGGGCATCACGCCAGCATCTCGCACATCTGTGGTTACGGGAGACTCCCGATGAAGAGATCCTCGCGCAGTCAATTCTTCAGGTGTAGTTTGACACAACAAGTTTTGTTGATATATTGAGATTATGACGGTAGCAACCCACTCCCGAACCGATCGCGCGATCGAGCTCTTTCACGCCCTCTCCGACGAGACCAGACTCGAGATCATCGAGCTGCTCCGCAAAGGCGAGCGGTGCGTCTGCGAGCTGACCGACACGCTTGACGCCGCTCAGTCGCGGTTGTCGTTCCATCTGCGCGTGCTCAAGGACGCCGGAATCGTCCGCGATCGGAAGGACGGACGCTGGGTTTACTACGAGCTGGATCCCGAAGCGTTCGAAGAAGCCGAGACCCTGGTCTCAGGCCTGAAGCCGCACGCCCTTAGCCGCTCCGAATCCTGCTGCGCCTGATTTTTTTTCACCTATGCATCAACAAATATTGTTGGAGGTCATGTGACAGCACCTGATTCAACTCTCAAATCCACCGTAAAAGAGAAGTACGGCCAGGTCGCCCTCCGTGTCAGTGAAGGCGCCACCGCTGCACCGTGCTGCGGATCGAGCGCCTGCTGTGGAGCAACGACAGAAGCATGGGACCCGATCACTTCCGATCTCTACGATGAGAAGCAGAAGGCCGGCATCCCCGTTGAAGCGGTGCTCGCATCACTCGGCTGCGGAAATCCAACAGCGCTCGCCGCACTGAAGGAGGGTGAGACCGTGCTCGACCTCGGATCCGGCGGCGGCATCGATGTGCTTCTGTCGGCCAAGCGCGTTGGCCCGACCGGAAAGGCCTACGGGCTCGACATGACAGACGAGATGCTGGCCCTCGCCAACGAGAACAAGCGTCGAGCGGGCGCCGAAAACGTCGAGTTCCTGAAAGGTGAGATCGAGCAGATTCCGCTGCCCGATGCATCGGTCGACGTCATCATTTCCAACTGCGTGATCAACCTCTCCGCGGACAAGCGTAAGGTGCTGAAGGAGGCCTTTCGAGTACTCAAGCCGGGCGGCAGATTCGCCGTGTCCGATGTCGTCGTTCGTGGCGATGTTCCCGCCGCGGTGCGGACGAACATGGAGCTTTGGATTGGATGCGTGGCCGGTGCACTGGAAGAGCGAGAGTTCCTGGATCTGCTGCAGGAAGTCGGATTCAAGAAAGCCTCAATTGAACCAACCAGAGTATACAAGGCCGAGGATGCGGCGGCCTTTCTAGGTCGGACCGGTCTCGATGCCAACGAATTCGCGTCGCAGATCGATGGAGCGTTCATGAGCGCGTTCGTGCGCGCAACGAAGCCAATCGCTGAGTGCTGTGGCCCCGATTCTTGCGGTCCTGATTGCTGCGGTGACGACTGCCTCTGATGAAGCGATTGGCGCTGATCTCCGACATCCACGCTAACCTTCCCGCACTGCGGGCCGTCCTCGCCGACATCGACGAGCGAGGGGATGTCGACACGATCTATCATCTCGGTGATCTCACCGGCTATGCCCCCTGGCCGAACGAAGTGGTAGCTCTGCTCCGCGACCGGGCGATTCCCGGCATTTCCGGTAATTACGATTCGACCATCGCAACCGATTACAAGCACTGCGGGTGCAGAGCCGACACTCCACACGACGAAGAGCTATCTCATCTCTCGTTCGAATGGACCCGCTCGCACGTCACGCCGGAGACGAAGAAATACCTGGGGAGCCTTCCCTTCCGCCTCGACATCCGACCGTTCGGCGGGCACATGTCGGGCCCGACAATCACACTCGTGCACGGCAATCAGACGTTGAATACGGTCTATGTGACTGAGGACAGGTCGGATGCTTTTCTCGAGAAGATGGTAAAAGATCTCGGTTCACGGCCCGAGGATGTTATTTGCTTCGGCCACACTCATAAACCGTGGCAGCGTGTGGTTGGCGGAGTTCAGTTCATCAACACAGGGAGCGTGGGCCGACCCAAGGATGGAGACCCGCGGGCTTGCTACGTGATGCTGGCGATTGACGGATCGGGCGTGCGGGTCGAGTTCGTACGCGTGGCCTACGACATCGATGAAGCCGCCCGTGCCATCCGTGAAAGCGATCTCCCCTCTGAATTTGCGGACGTCCTCAGGTCAGGCGGAGCGACGGCGCACGCGGACAGATAAGAAAAACAACTGAAGACTACCTGCTGAGCGCTATCCGCGGGCCGGCTGATGGCTACGAGCTAGAACTCGAATGCATTTGAGAGACAGCCCGGAGCCAATAGCGGGCCCGCCGATAGCACCTGGCAGGTAGTCTTCAGTTGCAGTTCGACTATGGGTTTTCTCGTTGAAGTCTTTTCGAGACTGCCTCTGCCTGGGCGAACACCCTTAGGAAGTTTTCGCCAGCCAGCTTCCGCAAATCACTGTCGGACCAACCCCGTCTCGCCAGCTCCGCGAACAGCGCGGGAAAGGTCGAGACATCCTCGAGCCCCTGCACCACTTCGGTTATGCCGTCGAAGTCGCTTCCGATGCCGACGTGATCGACGCCCGCGATTTTGCGCACGTATTCGACCTGATCGGCCACCTGCGAAAGGGTTGCGCGCGGCTCGATGTGCGCCGCACGCCACTGTTTTATCTCTCGCGTGATCGCGGCAGTATCGTTGCCGTACTTCGCCTGCAGATCTTTCATCACCGGACGAGTGGACTGATCGTAAAGCAGTACGGCGGGCGAAACGAATCCGGTGACGAATGGGACCATCACCATTCCCCCGTTCGCGGTCACCCGCCGAAGAATCGAGTCCGGTACGTTGCGCGGAACATCGACGAGCGCGCGTGCTCCCGAATGCGAGAATATCACGGGCGCCTGGCTCACGTTGAGCGCCGCGCTCATCGTTCCGGCCGAGACGTGTGACAGATCCACCAGCATGCCGAGCCTGTTCATCTCGCGCACGACGCTGTCGCCGAACGGAGTAAGCCCGTTGTGCTTGGCGGAGTCGAGAGCCGCGTCGGCCCAGTCGAGCGTCACGTTGTGCGTGAGCGTCATGTAGCGGACGCCGAGGTCGTAGTACGCGCGCAACGCGCCGAGTGAGTTCTCGATGGCGTGTCCACCCTCCAGTCCGAGGAGGGAACCGATCCTGCCCTGCTTGAAGTCGCGCCTGATGTCGTTGGCGCTGAGGGCGAGCGCGAGCCGGTCCGGGTATTTCGCGATGAATCTGCGCGCGATTTCGATCTGCTCCAGCTGCACCCTCGCGTATCCGGAGTCACGATACTCACCTGGCGTGTAAACAGACCAGAACTGCGCCCCGATCATGCCCTTCCTGAGTCGGTCGAGATCCGTGTGGCCGGGAGTGCGCCTGCGGAGATCGTAGGCATCGACATTTCCGCGCGCTATTGAATCTTCCCGAATTCGCCAGGGCAGATCATTGTGTCCATCGATGAGCGGCGTCTGGCGGAGAATCCGTTTTGCCCTGGCGAGATAGACAGCGTAGGCCGGTCGTGAGCTTGTTTGGGCCTGGAGTGGAGCGAGGCCGCCGGTAAGCACGAGGAGGTTGAGCCCGGACGTGAACAGCCGCCGGCGCCTGCGTAGCTTGTTTCTGGGAGTAAAGTATGAGAGCATGGCGCGTAAGCTAATGTTCCTGCCGCGTGGCCGCGGAGCTCGAGTTACGGACTGAGCGAGGGTCCCGGTGGCGTATCCAGGAGCTCAACGGCCTCTACGCTGTCCGCTTCCCGCACCACCAGGCGAATCGGATGAAGCCATTGGAGCCACGGCATCATCCCGCCGGCGTCGTCGCGAATGAGGTTGGAGTCGATCCCGTTGGCGTCGAGCACCGCCTGTGCTACGTGCGCCTCGCCTTCATTGGCGAATGTTCTGATCACGGTGTTGAGCTCCGGCAGTTCTCTGTCCATCTTCCATCCTTGGCATCGCGTGTAACTGACCTGGAAATCTGCATTGGTGACGGGACAACTGCATCTGTTTCGTGGCAAATCCGCCTCGCGCGTGGCATGCTGTCTGCCCGAATAGATGATGGTTTTCCCTCTTGGCGAACATATGAAAGCGAAATCCCGTCTGTTAGCTGCAATTTTCCTCGCCATGTCGGCGGGCGGTCTCGCCTGCCGCAAGGAGACCAAGGCGAATGAGGTCGCCAGCATCGGGCAGGATACGATGCTGATGCACGATCTCGCCGAGGCGAACAGGAACACAGCCGCGGCATCTG
>JBGQIT010000023.1:0-14828 GCA_041498575.1 Gemmatimonadaceae bacterium | reverse complement strand
CGCACGTCGAGGATATCGTTCCGGCGTATCTCGCACTCACTGTGTTCTACGATCCGCTCGGGACATCGTACGAGGAGGTCTCAAGGAAGCTTCTCGACGCATGCGATCGCGCGACGCACTCGACGCCCAAGCCAGCGCCGTCGCGGGAGCACCGAATTCCCGTGAAGTACGATGGTGTCGATCTGGAGGCGGTCGCCGTTTCCACGGGACTCTCAGTGGAAGGCGTGGTCGCTAGCCATTCGGGCAGGATCTACACGGTAGACCTGCTCGGATTCGTCCCCGGCTTTGCCTATCTGAGCGAGCTCGATGCATCGTTGCAGCTCCCTCGCCGCGCGCAGCCGCGCCCCCGCATAACAGCGGGGAGCGTGGCCATCGCGGCGACCCAGACCGCGGTTTATCCGCTCGATACGCCGGGCGGCTGGCACATCATCGGGAGTACGCAGACCGTGATGTTCGACCCTGCGCGCGACCCGCCGGCGCTCCTCGCGCCCGGCGATACCGTGCGCTTCGAGCGCGTTGGATGATTACGATCACCCGCGCGCCACCGTACCTGACGGTGCAGAACGGCGGGCGAAAGCATTCGCGCTCGTTCGGAGTGCCGCGTGGCGGTGCGATGGACATGTTTGCGATCCGTGCCGTCAACGCCATCGTTGGGAATTCTCTCGACGCGGCGGCGCTGGAGTGGGCACTCGGCGGCGGGACCGTCCGCTTCGATCGCGATTGTCTTTTCGCGATCGGGGGCGCGACAGCCCGAGCGACGCTCTCGGGAAAGGCCGTCGCGCCGTGCACAACCACTTACGCGCGGTCTGGTGACGAGTTCACGGTAGATCAAATCACGACCGGCCGTTTTCTCTATCTCGCGTGCGACGGGGGCATCGACGTCCCGGTTCTCCTCGGCAGCAGATCCACCTATCTCCCTGGACATTTCGGAGGACACGAAGGACGGATGCTCAGGAGCAGAGATTCAGTCGCGCTGGGCGCGCGACCTCCTATCCATCCGGCTGAGGGATTCCACTCCGCCGCCGATCTGATGCCGCGCTACGAGAGCGAGATCGTTCACATCACGCGGGGGACCCAGGAAGTCCTGTTCGACGAATCAGCCTGGCGCACCTTGACCGAAAGCGATTACACAATCTCCACGGCGTCGGATCGCACCGGCTACAAGCTCGAGGGCCCAGCTCTCGGTGTCTCGCCCGGTATGCTCCCCTCGGAGGCCGGCTGCCCCGGCGCAATCCAGGTACCAGGCGACGGTCTCCCGATCGCGCTGATGGCCGACGCGCCGACTGTTGGTGGTTACGCCAAGATCGCCGTCGTCAGCGAAGCCGATCTTCCAATTCTGGCCCAGCGCCGCCCCGGCGAGAAGATCAGGTTCCAGCTCATTACGATCGAACAGAGTCAGCGCGCTCTCAAGCGCCGCGTATCCGACATCCACACCATAAGCCAGCTCGCGAGCCGATCGTCTCCAGACTGGAAGGCCGGGCCGCGTTCCTGATCGGTCGGGGCGGATGTGGCCGGGATCCTCGGCAATCCCGGGCTGGCTGACTTCATGGGAAGGGCCACCGGCACACCGAAACGATTTGACTTGCGCTGGTCGTCACAATCTCCTAAATCCGAGGTGCCTGCGAGTCGAGGATGGCCTCTTTCCCAGTGTAGGACGCCGACTGACAGCCAGGGTGGTGAAAGGCTGATAGCTCACGTGCCATGATCCTGACTGTCCGGCGCACCCAGCGGTGGTATTCTGCCGGTTCGATTCCGTCTTACACTCGCCCATGCGGAGGTAACGCTGCGTCCTCGGATCCGTGTCGGAGTAGCTGTCGTTGGAGCTCTCTTGCTTGCGGCAGTCGAGCAAGTGATAGCTCGCCCGGAGTCTTCCGCGTTTACGCAGCGGAACGCGAAGCTGCGCGTCCCCTTCCGCGTTCCATCCGTCGTCGAGCTGAAAGACACCGCGTACCGGGCATCGGCCCTCCGCGGGCGCGCGTTGCTTTTGGGAACGCGCGACAGCCTTCCGCACAACGTCGGCAATTCTCTCCGCTGCGCCAGTTGTCACCTCGATGGCGGGCTGCGCCGGGACGCGATGCCGTGGGTCGGGAGCTTCGCGCGGTTCCCCCAGTACCGTGCGAGGAGCGGCAAAGTCGATCTGATCGAGGACAGGATCAACGACTGCTTCCGGCGGAGCATGAATGGCACAGCGCTCGCGCCCGCGGACAGAGACATGCGCGACATCGTCACCTATTTCGCATTTCTCTCGAGCGGGATACCTGTCGGCGCGGAGACTGAGGGACAGGGTTTGGTGCCACTTCAGCCGCTCAAGGGCGATCCCGCTCGCGGCGCCGGCGTTTTTGCTGCAACGTGCGCACGGTGTCATGGAGCGAGTGGTCAGGGCACCGCACTCGCCACACCTCTATGGGGACCACGCTCCTACAACGTCGGAGCGGGAATGGCGAGAATCAGCACCGCTGCGTCGTTCGTTTACGCCCTCATGCCCATCGATCGCGCGCAACGACTCACGGCGCAGCAGGCGTTCGACGTCGCGACGTATGTCAACACGCGTCCCCGCCCCGACTTCCCGGGGAAGGTGCACGACTGGCCACGCGGGCAAAAACCTGCCGACGCCGATTATCACGTTCTACCACCCACAAAACCACAGGAGAAGTAACGATGAGTGAATCTTCACTCCCCAGGCGCAGAGAGTTTTTAGGAAGAATCGCGGCCGGCGCGGTCGCACTCGGCCTCAGCGGATCGATTCCAACCGCGTTCGCGGCCGACCGCCGACTTCGCAGCGATTTGACTCCCAGCGACAAATGGCTCACCGCTGTCACGGGCAAGCACAAGCAGGTGTTCGACATGCCGAACCACGAGAACGGTATGGGTCTGCTTCATGTCCGGAACTATCTCAACACGCTGCGCGACACCTATCACGTCAGCCACCCCGATGCTTCCGCGGTAGTCACCTTTTACGGCATGAGTACTCTGCTTGCGTTCAACGACGACATGTGGAAGAAGTACGGCATCGGCAACGTTCTCAAAGTGATGGACGGATCCAACGCCCCCGCGACCGGCAACGTTTTCAGTGCCGCGCCCGGCGGATCCGCCAGCCTGTCGGTCACCGGAGCGCCGATTCCAATCCCGGCTGACACATCGATCTCGGCACTGCAGCAGCGCGGCGCAGTTTTCATACTGTGCAACAACGCCTTCAATCTCTGGATGGCATTGCTTGGAAAGGAAAAGAGCGGAGACCTGCGGAAGGAATTCGAAGCAAACATCCTTCCCGGGGTTTACCTCGTCCCGGCAATGGTTGTGGCGGTCAGCCAGGCCCAAGCGCACGGCTGCACCTACATGTACCTGTGACCTTTCATCACCCGAATGGATACCGCAATCTTCGCTTTCAAACTCAGCCGTTAACATCCGGCCGGGTGGTGCGTCTCTCATGCTGAACGGAGCGCGAATGCGCCCATCCGAACAAATCGATCCCCGTTTAGAGTGAGGAGACAAGAGATGTCGAAAGCGAAGCTCGCGGCGTTCGGCGCCGCTCTGGTTTTGGCAGTCAGCTCACAGGCGTCGGCGCAGGGCACTCAGACCGCCCTCAAGGCGCCCCCGCACATGACCAGGGCAAAACTCGTCACCTGGTGCAAGAACCACCCGAAAGCGACCGCGGATTGCAAGGAAGTCCGTGCCGACAATCGCGAAGTTCGCTCGGATCGCAAGGAAGTCGCCGCCGACCGCAAAGAGGTGAAGGCGGATATCAAGGCGGGCGACAAGAAGGAAGCCAAGCAGGATGCCAAGGAAGTGAAGGCTGATCGCAAGGACCTCCGTCAGGACCGCGTGGATAGACGCAAGGACATGCGCGACATTCGAAAGGACGCGCGCAAGTAGTCTCGCTCCGAGATCGCAAAACGGCCCACCACCAGATTCTCCGGTAGTGGGCCGTTTTTGTTGCGTTGTCGTTCAGCCCGAGGCCGTCAGCTTTAGCCCGGAGCCGTCAGCCGGTCCGCGCATGGCCCCCGGCCGGTAGTCGTCAGTTGCCGTTCAGCGTGGAGCTCACAGATTTAGCGGGCCGGACTCAGAGTCGGGGGGGGTTCAGTCTTGAGGTACCGCGCCAGGTAAGAGTCCGTCACCTGCCGAATGAGCCTCGCGCTCGCTCCATTGTACGCGGCCCCATGCCGACCGGGCGGATAAATGCGTAGATCGGCGTCGCGACCCGCGTTGGTGAGCGCTGTCAGCAGCTGCATTGTGTTCTGCGGATGGACGTTGTCATCCATCATCGAGTGGATGAGGAGCAGATTGCCGCGCATCTTCGGCGCCTGCTCGATCGGCGCACTCTCCCCGTAACCACTCAGGTTGTCGCCGAGCAGGCTCATGTAGCGTTCGGTGTAGATCGTGTCGTAAAGCCTCCAGTCGCCGACCGCCGAGTTGGCGACTCCGACCGGAAACAGCTCCGGATACATCTCCATCGTGTAGACGGTGCTGTAGCCACCGTAGCTGGTGCCGATAATCGCGACGCGCTTTGAATCGACGTACGTCTGCTTCGCGAGGTACTTGGCGGCTTCCGCGAAGTCGAGCGCCTCGTATTTGCCGAGATGCTTATAGACCACTTTCATGAACGCGCTGCCGTAGTTATTCGTCCCGCGGTTGTTGACGCCGACGACGATGTAGCCTTCCTGCGCCAGCCACTGCGTCCACCCACTGGTTGAGAACGCATCGTAGACCTGCTGCGACCCGGGTCCGCCGTAAATGTCGAAGATGACGGGGTAGCGCTTGTGGGGATCGAACGGAATCGGCTTGACGATGCTCCCGTCGATGCGGGTGCCATCGGATGTCGTGAACGAAAAAATCTCGGCCGGCGAGTAAGCGTGGGTCTCGAGCCATTTCGTCACCGCCGAGTTGTTCTCCAGCGTTCGCAGCTTCTGCCCCGAGGCGGTCCAGAGTTCCACCTGTGTCGGCTGCCGGAGCGACGAGTAGCGGTCGAGGAAGAACGTCGCCGTTGGCGACATGTTGATGCGGTGATTCCCTTCCGCGGTAGTGATCCGGCGCTGATCCGTGCCGTCGAACCGAATGGAGTAGAGCTGGCGCTGGAGTGGCGACACTTCGGTCGATGTGTAGTAGGCGGTCTGTTTTTTCGCGTCGCTCCCCTCGACGCGCGTCACGCTCCAGTTTCCCCGAGTCACCTGGTTGATCAGTTTTCCGGAATAGTCATAGCGATACAAATGCTGGAATCCGTCGCGATCCGAGAGCCAGAAGAACTCGTGCGAATCCGACGGGAACGTCATCATGTCATCGACGCCGGCGTAGAAATCGTACACGTCGAGCCAGGTCTTCGATGTTTCCGTCATAACCTGCCGCCGCCCGCCCGTTTTCACATCGAAGAAGAAAAGCTTCATCGTGTTCTGCGGGCGGTTGAGCGTGATCACCGCGAGCGTGTCCGGCCTGCTCGTCCAGTAAATTCGCGGAATGTAGAATTCGCCCTTCTCGCCCGTATCGAGCCAGGTGTTCTGACCAGTGGACACGTTCACGACCCCAATTCGCACCGTCGCATTCGAATCGCCGACCTGTGGAATGCGCAGTTTCTCCCAGTCCTGATGCAAGCCGGAGTAGTCGGAGATCTGTATCACCGGTTCCGCCGAATCGTTTAGCTGCCAGTACGCGATGTAGCTGCTCTCCGGCGACCACTTCCACGCCTGCGCGAGCCCGTACTCCTCCTCGTAGACCCAGTCGAAGTGGCCGTTGTAGACGTGCTCCGACGCATCGCGCGTCAGCCTCTTCTCCTGGTGCGTCGAGAGGTTGGTGACGTACATGTCACCGTCGCGCTCGAAGCCGAGCATCGCGCCGTTGGGCGAAAGCTCGCCCGTTCTCGCGCCCTTGGTCGCCAGCTGCATGCTGCGGTCGGCGAGCGAGTAGATGTAGAAGTCGGAGATCCCCGACCGGCGGTAGATCGGCTGAAAGTTCGACTGAAAGACGAGGTGTTTGGAGTCCTGCGCCCATTCGAACGCGTCGTAGCTGAACGGCTGATTTGTTCCCGGAAACGTGAGGCCCGTCGTAGTGAAAAGATCCGTGTCCTTGCCGGTGGCAGGATCGTACGCGCGAATGACCGGCGTTCCGGTTCGCGCATCGCGATCCGTGTAGGAGAATCGCATTCCCCCTTCGATCCAGTTCACGTTTCTCGGGCCCTGTCGGCCGCTGAGGATCCCGCCCGCTTGCATCGCCTCGTCCATGTTCGCGAATCGCTGTTTCTCCTGGGCGCTGGCGACAAAAGGAAGACAAATGACGAGCGCGACAAAGTAGAGCCTGGAAAGTCTTTTCATTCTCGCTTCGGTTGAGGAGGGGGAGGAGCGATTAATCGCGAGCGGATGCTCAGGCACTTCGCTGGTTGCGAGCGGCAGCGCGTCGCTCTTCGCACTTCTTGCAGAGGACGACGCCCCGGAACGTGCAAATGATGCAGATGAATGTCCCGCAGTCGTCACAGGGATAGCCTTCGGATGCGCGCTCCTCGTTGCTGCAGGACCGGCAAATCATCGCGTCGCGTTCGCGGAGGACCTGGGGCATTTGGGCGTTGTGCTCGCGGCCGGGTTGTGGGGAATCGGAGCGCGCTCCGAATCGCTGAATCTATATCAGGGCGCACATTTGACAACGCGCTTCGCTGCCTGGAGCCAGGTGGCAAGCCGGTCGGGCCCCGCTTCATACCAACCCTCCGGCACCGGAGCGAGACGCCGCTTGTCACCGTCGCCCTCGAAACAGAGCCATCCGCTGCTGTATTCGCTCGCCACTTCCGAGGTACGGTGAAATGGGTTCTTCCGCCGCTCCGGAGTGCGCCGCCGGTCAGAAAAGCCCGGCAAATCAACGGCCGCTTTGCCCGCCCTGCGCCGATCGGCCTTCCGTCGTTCCGCGGACGCTGGCGTTACGAGCCAGACCTCCCACCGCTTTCCACTAGTGTCGACAAAGGTCCGATAACTCACGCCGATTCCTCCGGCGCCGGTTGAGCGCCACGCTCCGAGATAACGGTTATCGTTTGCAGGGCCGGTGCCAAAAAGCGCTCGATTCACTCCTGAATTTATTTGTCGCGCGGAAACGTACGTATTCTTAACGCCGCTCTCATCGCTGATCGAGCTTTCTTCCGCTATCCAGGTGATCGAAGTTGAGCAGAGCGTTGAACACCAGGAAATAGCTCCCGATCGTTTCGCCGCGGTACATGGGATTATTGGCGAAGAGAATGACGTGCCCCTTGGCCAGTGGGACGTCTACGACCACCGGCCGCTGCGCGACATCACTGCCATCGAGAAGTCCTGAGGCCAGCAGATCCCGCTGGTCCGCGAAACGGAGTACGACCCGCGGCCGGAGAGCTGGCGGAATGACCGCGAGCGGATTGCGAAGCTGCTCGTCTGTCACGGGCGCCGCCTGCCAGGGCTGCACTGGTCTTCGCTGCGCCACGTCATTCCGTGGATCGAGCGGCAACCGTCCCTGCGGCGCGTCCACTTCGTCTGCTGTCCCTCGGCCCGTCGGACGCGCTGTCGCCGAGTCGGGGAATCTTCCTCCGCGAGTACCCAGCACGTTCGTAACGCTGAAGCTCGAACCATCATCGCTGTACACGGCGAGGCTGTCGCGGATGCCGTATGCGAGCGGATTTGCATCATCCATCACCTTGATGCGCAGCAGGCTCCCCACCACATGCAGCCGCGCGGCGGTGTTGAGCGACACTCCGCTGGCGAGACCGAATGTGACCGCCATGTCGGCGGTGTTCTCGACCGTCACCAGCACGCCGCCGTTCTTCACGAATGTGCTGAGATTGTCGACCCCCCTCAAACCGAGGCCCGGACGAATGTCATCCGTCTCATCAATCCCCATGTTGGGCGTCAGCTCGGTTTTCTTCCACGGCATCGGATTTCGCCACATCGGTAGTCCCGCCACGATCGACGGCGGGCTGCCCCCGCCGGGCGGGAAGATGATCACGTCGTACTTCGCGTTGAGGTTCGCGTCACGGGCCGCGTCCTGTGTGCTGATGTACGTGTAAGGAATGTGAAGAAAGTCGAATGCCTGCCTCCACCATCCCTCTGTCTGCGTGCTGATCCAGGTGTGCATGATGGCGACGCGCGGGGCCCTCGCCGGATGCATAGCGACCGACGGCGCAGCGTCGAGAGCATAAACTCTTAGTCCCAGCTCTCGCGCGGCCTTGTCCAGATCGCTCGAAGAGATCCGTCGGACGATGAACGACCCGCGGCCAAACTTCTGCCCCGCGGCTTCGAACGGCTGTTCGGCGATCTGAAAATCGGCGTCCTTGAGCCTGTAACGGAGAGTGGCGAGAGCGTTGTCAGCGTTGTGATTGATGGCGAAGACCATTCCCTTCCCAATCAGGCCGCCGGGAGCTTTGATCTCACCGGTGACGGGCTCCATCGGCACTGCCAGAACCCTTGGATCCGTAACACGCACCGAGCGTACGGCAAAATTCTCCGGAAATGTCCAACCTGTATCGTCGTACGGAGTGCGCTGCGGATCGCTTGGGCTCCAGTACTGATAATCGAGTAGCGCATCCGCGATTCGCGAATAGGGCTGGTCCATGCGAATGATGTAACTCCCCGCCGGAAACTGACGCAGCTCAGTGCGCTGCACCGAGAGCGGGAGAGTATCGAATGGAGTCGTCGGCGACCTCAGGCTGTCCGCGACCCGCGAGCTGTCGGTGCGCTTCACGCTGTCGGCGACCGGCGGCCTGTCGGCGGGTCTCGCACCGTCAGCGACGTGCGAGCTATCCGTGCGCCTCAGACTGTCAACCGGGCGCGCGCCCAACGGCGCGGGCACGCTCGGCGGCGTTCGTGGTCTCGGCACCGGAACCGGAACAGTGAACGGCGACGTCGCGCGCGAGATCTCTACGTGCTGCTTCTGTAGAATCCGGAGCAACTCCGCCTGCGCACCCGGTCGCCTGTCGTCTGCCGGCAATATGTAGGCGGCCGGACCTTCTGTTCGCGCCTTGAGAATCGACCGCTTGCTCTTCTCGTAGAAGTTCTCGAGGAACTGCTGCCGGTTGTTCGCGAAATAACTGAGCGACACGAGCAAGCCGGTTTCTTCGTAATTGTTGTTGTTGCGGAGCGACCATTTGACTTTGGGGAGAGGCGGACTCTGCCTGTACCACGTCCGCGACGTCTCGGTCGGCGATAACGTTCGCTCGACGGTTTCGGCGGTCCCTCCATTTCCGAAAGTCTCGTAGAGGCGGCTGATTCCGTTGTGAGTGGCCGCCAGGAACATGAGATAGCCCGGCGACCACGTATCGAAGTTCCCGTGCGTGAAGACGCCGGGCATCCCGAGTCGCGTCATCTCCTGGACGTTGTTCCAGCCGATCATCTGCCACTCATTGGTGAGCAGTGGATCCAGCCAGGCGTTGTACGGCCCGTCTCCGACGGTATTGTCGTAGAGATACGGAACCGACTCGTGCAGATCGTGAAGCACCTGCGCCTTCCACTCGAGATACACGTCGAGAACGTTCTGGGAGAGCTTGAGCGTCAGCGCCATCGCATCGCGGTTGTTGTCGTGCGCGACGTAATGTCCCCAATAAAGAAGCGGCGGCGCGGTCTCTCCCGGATGCGCCATTTTCCAGCGGAACAGGTCGACCTGCCGGTCGCGCCCATCCACCTCGACAATGGGCGTGATCAGCGTGATAAGATGATCCCGGATGTTTCTGATGTAGGGGCTTTCATCCACCGCCAGGCGGTACGCGAGCTCCATCAGCGCTGTCGGCGCTCCGGACTCCGGTGAGTGGATCGTCCCCGTGATGTAGTAGACGGGCGTCGTGTGCTCGACGATTCGCGCCGCTTCCGCATCGTCCATGTTGATCGAGCGCGGATCAGCGAGCTTCGCAAGATTCGCCCTGTTCCGATCGAGATTGGCAAACAGCGACTCCGATGCGACAGCAACGGCGATCATCTCGCGTCCCTCTTCAGTCGCCCCGATCGAATACACTCTCACGCGCGGACTCGCCTTGGCGAGAATGCGCATGTACGTGTAGACCTCTTTCGAGTATGGCAGGTTGTTGCGCGCGCCCGCGATGTCGCCCAGCACCACTTTCGGAGTCGGCACCGTGGCCGACGCGGGCAGGTAGTCCACGAGTGACGACAGGAAGAACGGCTCGGTCGTGTACTCGCGAATTTTCCGCGTGTACTCTTCGTCGATTGGTTGATTCGGATCGCGACCGGGTCGCGTGGCCGAGGGCGGAAGACCGAGAGTGTTGGTCGGCGCCGGGTCCGCTGCCTGACCGTGCAGCTCCGCGCCGCCAGCCGTAAAAAGGAACGAGAAGAAGAGTGCGAACGGGCGCGCTGACGGTCTCATTTCACCTTCTCATTTGAGTTCGATTTTGCCTATCCTACTCGTGCCGCTCAACGCGAGCCAGACGCGGCTTCGCGTGCTGTCGACGGACATGTTCCGAACGATCGATCCGGGCGTAGGGATCCTGATCGTCTCCACTTGCCCGGACTTTCGGTCGAACGCTACGATCGTTCCGGAACGCGCTTCGTCATAGAAGATCCGTCCGTCGGGTGCGATCGCGATCCCATAAGGCGCGGAGCTGGCGCCGCCGGGTGAGAGCCATTCCTTGAACGCGCCGGTCTTGGGATTGTACGAGCCGAGATAGCCGCGCGCATAATCGCTGTACCACACAATCCCCGATTCGTCGACGACGAGGCGTCGAGGACGCGAGCCACTTTGGGGAAGGTTGATTTCCCGGAGCGCTCCGCTCTCGGCGTCGATCCGTCCGAGCTTGTTGGTCCCGAACAAAGCGACCCAGATGGAGCCGTCGGGAGCATTGACCATCCCATACGGGAGAGCCCGGTTGGTTGGCACGGTCCAGACTTTTGCGTCGTGCGTCCGCGGGTCGAACCGGCCGTAGACGTTGCTCTGTTGGACCGTGAACCAGACGATTCCCTTCCGAATCAAGGGCGTGTGCGGATCGCGCGCAGCGGCGGGCAGCGCGTACTCCTCGATGTGTCCAGTCTTGGGATCGAGGCGCCCAAGCTTGCCGATCCGCTGCGCGGTGTACCAGACGCCTCCGTCCGCAGCTACGACGATGCCGTGCGGCCCCGAGGCGGGCGTGGGCGTCGCATAATCCGTGATCTTTCCAGTAGCCGGATCCAACCGGCCGATAAAGCTGTTCTGCTGGTCGGTATACCAGACGATTCCGTCACTGCCAACGGCCGGATCGTGCGGGAACGCCCGCTCACGCGGGAGTTGATACTCGACAACGGCGAGCGGCGACGCGGCGGCGGCGATCAGCCCGAGCGCGGGAAGCAGTTTAGTCAGATTGCGAGTGTACCGGGACAGCATCCCAGCCTCCATCGATGTGTTCTCCAAATTAATGCACGCGCGCAGACGAATCCGCCAGCATTCGATAAGCGAAGGGTTGTCGAACAATCCCGCCGCCAATAACTTCCGAAATTCTCCCGGAGAGATGGCCGAGAGGCTTAAGGCACCGGTTTGCTAAACCGGCATACGTGGAAACGCGTATCGAGGGTTCGAATCCCTCTCTCTCCGCTCGGCGGGTCCGCGCATCGAGTGTGGACCCGCTTTTCATTCTCGAATCGCCGATGACCAACAGCACGAAACCTCGACTTCGCTTCGCGCCTTCGCCGACTGGATACCTCCACGTCGGGGGAGCGCGCACGGCGCTCTTCAACTGGCTCTACGCGCGCAAGTTTGGCGGAGAGTTCCTGCTCCGCATCGAGGACACCGACAAGGCGCGAAGCACCGACGAGAGCACGCGCGCGATCTTCGATGGGTTGGAGTGGCTGGGCCTCAACTGGGACGATGGTGTCGTGTACCAGGGCGCCAATCTCCCGCGCCATCAGGCCGATGCGAAAAGGCTTCTCGAG
The DNA here is from genome assembly GCA_041498575.1 of Gemmatimonadaceae bacterium. Classification (GTDB taxonomy): domain Bacteria; phylum Gemmatimonadota; class Gemmatimonadetes; order Gemmatimonadales; family Gemmatimonadaceae; genus UBA4720. The sequence continues at coordinate 2,988 of JBGQIT010000023.1, read as the reverse complement.
AACGGGAGCGCTTATCGTTGCTTCTGCACGCCGGCCGAGCTCGAGGAGCGCCGGCGCGCCGCCACGGCCAGCAAGGAAGCGTTCAAGTACGACCGCCGCTGCGACCGACTGTCGCGCGAAGAGGTGGAACGCAGAGTCGCGGCGGGAGAGCCGTACGTAGTTCGATTCCGCGTTCCCGATGGCACGACCGAGTGGGACGACATGGTTCACGAGCGAATCGCGTTCCCAAACAAGGACATCGAGGACTTCGTCATCCTCCGCTCGGACGGAACGCCCATCTATAATCTCGCCGTCGTATCCGACGACATCGCGATGGGAATAACTATCGTGATGCGCGGCGACGACCATATCTCCAACACGCCGAAACAGATTCTTCTGTACCGCGCGCTTGGCGCGCCGCTGCCGACCTTCGCGCACCTACCAATGATTCACGGGCTCGATGGAAAGAAATTGAGCAAGCGGCACGGCGCGACGGCAGTCGGAGATTACCAGCACTACGGACTTCTTCCGGGCGCGATGCTCAACTTCCTCGCCCTTCTTGGCTGGTCGCCGGGTGGCGATCGCGAGATAATGACCATTCCCGAGATGGTGGAGCTGTTCAGCGTCGACGGCCTCCAGAAAAAGGCGGCGATCTTCGATCCGAAAAAACTTGAATGGATGAACGGACAGCATCTGTCGATGATTCCGCTCGAGGAGCTGGAGCCACGGGTCACGCCCGCGATCGTGACTGCGCGTCTCGCCACCGAGGAAGAGCTGGTGGAGAGGCGTGAGTGGTATTTCCGGCTGCTCGACTTGCTGCGAATCCGTTCGCGCACCATCGACGACATCGTGCGTCAGGCCGGCCCCTACTTCCTCCAGGACATCGAGTACGATCCCGTCGCCGTGGCCAAGAACTGGAAGGACCCAGCCGAGACATCCGCGCTGTTGCGGGCCACCAGGGATGCGCTCGCCAACGTCTCCGACTGGCGGACTGAGCCGCTCGAGGCGTCACTCCGGAATCTGGCGGAATCGCGCGGAATCACGGCCGGGAAGGTCTTTCAGCCACTCAGGGTGGCCTTAACCGGTCTCACAGTGAGTCCCGGCATCTTCGAAATGCTGATCCAGATGGGTCCTGATCTCTCGCTAAAACGGATCGATAAAGCGCTGGCGGTGCTTGGTGCGTAACAACCCTTAGAAAGGCCAAGAAACTGTTGACCAGGTACGGTTTCGAACACACATTAATGTTTAACGCGAGCCGCCGGACCCGCCCCCGATCTCGCCCTTCCAGGATCCTCAGATGGCCGAGCAGTTGACCAAGCTGGAGAGCTCGGTATATCACTACCTTCTCGACTTCACGGCCGAGAACACGTACCAGCCCAGCATCCGCGACATCGGCAAGCAGTTCAAGATCAAGTCGACGAAGACCGTCTCCGACCTGCTCCAATCGCTCGCAAAAAAGGGATATATCGAGAGAGACCCGGCCAGATCGCGTGGCGTCAATCTCCTTGGCTTTGGTGCCGCGCTTCGCACACAGCCCGTGCCGTTTTACGGACGCATTCATGCCGGTGAACCCGCCCTGATTCCGGAGCACAGACAGGGATTCATCACCATCGATCGCCGGTTCGTCCCCTCCGATGAGGTGTTCTTTCTCAAGGTCAAGGGAGACAGCATGGTCGGCCGCTGCATCAACGACGGCGACTACGTGATGGTCAACCCGAAGCAGGACCCGCGCGACCAGGACATCGTTGCCGCCCGCCTTGGGGAGGACGCGACGGTGAAGACTTATACTCGTCGTGGCGCCTCGGTGGTGCTCGAGGCAGCGAATCCCGCCGACCGGGATATCTCGGTGCAGGCGGGCATGGACTTCGGAATCCTCGGCGTCATCTGCGGAGTCTTCCGTCCCGGGTTCGACGCCAATCAGGGCACCAACTCGACGCAGTCGTAGCGCCCACAACTTGACGACTTGAGCGGTCGGCCTCGCAGGCCGGCCGTTTTTTCGTTAAGGTGGGGAACTATTCTCCAGGTGCAACGATGGCTGAAGGGAAACCCGACTCCTCAGGACCGCCCGTTCCCGCGCTCAAACAACTGACCCCGGTGCTGATCGTGGACGCCGTCGAACCCTGCATCAAGTTCTGGACGGATCGCCTCGGGTTCGCGGTTACGAATCAGGTTCCCGACCCCGACGGAAAGCTGATCTTCGCCAGCGTCGAGAAGGAGGGCATCGAAATCATGTACCAGACGCGAGCGAGCGTGATCAGCGAGCAACCCGGGTCGGCGGGTGAGCTGATGGGACACTCGGTCGCTCTTTTCATCACGGTCGACGATCTCGACAAAGTCGAGAAATCTCTGGCCGGAGCGCCCGTCATCAAACCGCGTCACGAAACGTTCTACGGCAGCACGGAGATATACGTCAAGGAACCGGGCGGAAATACCGTTGGGTTTGCGCAGTTCTCGTAGACTGCCAACTACAACTGAACGGGTGCCTGGCGTCAGTAGCGTAGTTGCGAGCGATCAGTTCACGACGCCGGGACTTAACTCAGTGGTGTTCTGGGCACACCAACTGCCCGTGCCCTGATCAGCCGTAGAAAAGTCAGGGCGTAGTGAACTAACGAACTGGCATCTCTGCCACTGACCTCTGGCACCCATTCAGTTGCAGTTCCTCCCTGTCCCCATCACCTAAAAGTTTATCCAGTACGACGCCTTGACGAGGACCGTATTGTCCGGCCGCGCGCCGAATAGATCTCTGAAGTCGCGCGTTGGCGCGAACGTGCCCGGATTGCGGTCGTCCTGATCCCGGCCCTGAGTCCATACGAAGAAGACCGTCGACCCCGGACGGTACTCCCATCGCACGACCGCGCTTCCCCTCAATTGCTTGATGTTGAAGCTCGCGTCGTCCGTCGAGAGGCCATACGGGCGATACCGGTCCTCGTATCGCGGTGCGCGCGGCGCGTCGAGCTCCCTCAGTCTGAAATAGCGGCCGGTCGTGAGAAAGGGCTCCGCGTATAGCTG
>JBGQIT010000022.1:0-14966 GCA_041498575.1 Gemmatimonadaceae bacterium | reverse complement strand
GACCCTGTGACTGCGAACAAACCGAGTAACAAGAGGCCCGCGGACCACGGGCGCAGCTTCAGCATTCCGCGCATATCGGCGGCGACGGACGATCCGGTCGCGAGCACGAGATTGCCGACGACGAGGAAGAGCATCCCTTTTGCGACCCCGTTGTTCAGCACGTGAAGCACGGAACCATACACACCGATTCCCCCCACGCCCAGGCCGAGCACGAGGAGACCCATATGCTCGACGCTGGAATAGGCAAGGAGCCGCTTGACATCGGCCTGGCCGATGATGAACGCGGCGGCGATCACGAGTGAAACCAGGCCAAATGCGATCAGAAGCGGTCGGGTGAAATCAGTCAGCCCCGCAGCCACCGCGACTTCGGTGAAGCGGGCGAGGCCCAGAAACGCGCAGCTTGTGAGCGCGCCAGACATGAGGGCACCGACCAGGCTCGGAGCTTCGCCGTACGTATCCGGCTTCCATGTGTGAAGGGGCGCCAGGCCCATCTTCGTCCCGAACCCGGCCAGTGCGAACACATAGGCGGCGCGGAGCCACGACTTTTCCAGCGAGTGACTGTTCGCCAGGATGTCGTCAAGCAAGAGAGCGCGCACGCCGGGGAGGACTGGTTGCGAAGTGGCAAGGAGGAACACCGCGAGCAGCGCGAAGGCGATACCCACCGACGAGAGCACCAGGTACTTCCACACCGCCTCCAACGACCTCCGGTCGTGTCGGTGGAAGATCAACGGAGCGACCGCGAGAGTCGTCGATTCCATCCCCACCCAGAGCAGCGCGAAATGGTGGCTGAGCGAGACCAGCGAGGTCGCCGCGAGGAATCCAAGAAGGCACGTCACGAACAGTCGTCCGCCCCGCGGGCTTTCCTCGCGCAGCAACCCAACGGCGTAGATAGACGCAGCGAGGAAAAGCATGCTCACCAACGTCAGGACAATCAGCCCCAGTGGGTCAGCCACCAGCCAGCCGCGGAGCGCTGTGACGTCGGAGTTCGTCCAAAGAACCGCGACGAGCGCAAGGTGGATAACGCTCGTCAGCACCAGGAGTGACAGCCGCAGCCCGCGCCGTGGCAGCAGGTATGCGAGCCCCGCGGCGAACGCCGGAATGAGCAGGATCGCAAGAAGAAGCATCGCGCGCCTCGTCAGTCCGCGGCGGTCATCGTGATCACGACTCTCGAAGCTCCACGAGATTCGCCGCGGAAATGGAGTCGAACTCGCGATTGATGTGGAACACGACGATCCCCATGACAAAAACGGCGACGAACACGTCCAGCAGGACTCCGATTTCCACCAGGAACGGAACCCGGCTCAACTGCGTCAGCCCGAAGAGGTACACACCGTTTTCCAGTATCAGATATCCCACGACCTGAGTGATTGCCTTGCTGCGCGTGACGAGGACGAGAAGACCAATAATCAGAGTCGCGAACGCGATCGGCACGAGTAGTTCGACCGTCGTGATAACTGGCAGGCGGTTTGCCAGTGCGAACGAAGCTCCGACCGCGAGCGAGCCGAGGCACAGCGAGGCCATGTAGCCAATTGCCGGCTCCACTTCCCGCCGGACAGCCGCTTCGCGCATGGCCCACCGCAGGAAGAACGGCAGAACGATGCCCTTGATTGCGACAGTCCCCGCGGCAAGTGCCATTGCGTGAACCGATCGGGGATCGTCGATCACCAGCGACAGAATACCGAGGAGCACTCCCTGAATGGCGATTGCGCGGATACAAGCACTGAGACGTGACGACCCCAGCACGGTGAAGTCCGTCAACACGATCAGGAGCAGCAATAATTCGGCGAATTTTCCGATGTTCGTCACTGCAAGAGGAGTATCAGGGCGAAAGCGGGAAGAGCCGACCCGCCGGCGATGTACAGCGGCACCTTCGGCAGCCGCAGACGAGCCATCGCGGACTCCACGACCCCAATGCCGACGCCGATCGCGAACAACCCAGCGACCAGAACACCCAGGCGCATCGCGTACGAAAGCTCCGCGGCGGGCATGGCCACACGCGCCAGCAACGCGCCGATGACTGAGAGCTTCAACGCGCTGGCGTAAAGAATCATCGCGAGGTCGGGTCCACTGTGATCGAGCACGATCACTTCATGAATCATCGTCAGCTCGAGATGCGTGGCTGGATCGTCGACCGGGGAGCGGGAGCATTCGGCCAGCAGCAGCACGAAGAGACCGGCAACGATCATGATGACAGCTGGTGCAGATGAAGACCACGTGAGAGCCAGCGCCGGCGAGCCAAGCATGCCGCTGAGCGACAGCTCGTGCGTGGCGACACTGAGTGACGCCAGCGCGATGAAAAAACCAAATTCGACCAACGCGGCAAAGGTTACCTCGCGGCTTGCGCCCATGCCCTCGAAACTCGAGCCCGTATCAAGCGCGCCGAGCACCAGCACAAATCGTCCGAGCGCCAATACGTATGCAAAGGCAACGACATCGCCGGAAAATCGGAGCATGGCCGCGCGACCATCCAGAGGCAGCATCAAGGCGGCGACAACGACGGAAGCCAACAGGGCGATCGGGACCAGACGGAAAACCACGGTCGTCGTGCGAGAGTACACGGTGCCGCGCCGAAGAAGCTTCCACAGATCTGGATAGAGCTGCCACACGGGCGCGCCTCGCCGCGCCGTCAGAATCGACCGGGTCCGGCTGGCGATGCCCGGGATGAGGGGCGCGAGCATCATGACGAACACGAGCGTCGCCGTGCGCATCATGAACTCCGGCGCCGGCATCAGCGGCCGCCCGCGCGCACGAGCAGGTATGCGAGCAGAGCTACAACTGTACTGATTACATACATCAAGTAGCGGCTCAGGCGCCCTTGCTGCAGCGGCCGGAGCCGGAGCGCGGCGCGCTCGATGACTGCCCACCACGGGACAACGACGCCGTCCAGAATCAGATCGACGGGTTCGGAATGAAAGACGCTGGCGCCTCTATGTGTCCGAACGCCGCTCAACCTGCCGAAGATCTCGAGCAGCGGCGCAGCGAAAGAAGAAGCGGTGTACTGCATACGCGCGCTCGGCAGCTGATATGCGCCACTCCAGGTTTCGGATTGCCGCACCGGAACGGTTCTGTGTAGTCGCTGCCCGATCAGCCAGATACCAGCGGCCGCAAGCGCAAGAACAGCTGCCAGTATTGAGATCTGCTTCGCGCCTACAGCTGCCGCCATCGCTCCGGCCTCGGGTGGCAGCAGTGGCACCCCGGCCACGAATCCTCCCGCGATCAGCATGGGCGGAAGGACCAGCATGGGCAGACATCCGATGAGCAGGCAAACCGCGGCGAGCACGAGCGGCGGACCATCCAGCAGAAGACCGGGCCTCGATGCGGTGAGAGCACGCGAGCTTCGAGGCGTTCCGAGGAAGACAACTCCGCCAACCTTGACGAAACAGGCGAGCGCCAATCCACCCACCAGCGCCAGTCCCGGCACGGCGAGGACGGCGATGCGCAGGGCATCCGCCGAAAACCCGGCGCGAAAAAGTGTCTGAAACACGAGCCATTCGCTCACGAAACCATTGAGCGGCGGCACTCCGATGATCGCCGCCGACCCGACGGCGAACGCCAGCCATGTCAGCGGCATTCGCCGCGCCAGCCCGCCAAGCTCCTCCATGTTGCGGGTGCCTGTCAACCGGTACACGGCGCCTGCACCAAGAAACAGAATACTCTTGAAGAGCGCGTGATTGAGCGTATGCAGCAGTGCCGCGCCGTAGCCGAGGATCGCGAGCGACGGGTGGCCATACGCCGATCCCAGCGCGCCTGCGCCCATTCCCATCAGGATGATGCCGATGTTCTCGACGCTGTGATACGCGAGCAAGCGTTTGATATCGTGTTGTGCCAGCGCCCACAGCACGCCCAGCACCGCGGAGGACAGGCCGAGTCCGAGGACTAGCCATCCCCACCAGGCAGGCGGAGGCCCAACGAGCGTGACCACCCGCAGCAGCCCGTAAATCCCGACCTTGATGAGGACGCCTGAAAAAAGAGCAGATACATGAGATGGTGCGGCGGCGTGCGCGGGTGGCAACCAGAAATGGAGCGGAACAAATCCGGCCTTCACGCCGAACCCGACAAGGGCAAGAGAAAGCACCGCTATCCGGGCGTTGCTCGGGCTCGTTGTGCCCGTCGCGAGCGCGCTGAATGACCAGTCGCTGCTTGTCCGCGCCAGCAGCGCGAACATCGCGAACAGCGCCAGTGTTCCCACGTGCGTGGCGACGATGTAGATCAACCCCGCTCGGCGCGCATCGGCGTGTCGGTACTCAGTGAGGATGAGGAGCATGGAACCGATTGCCATGAGCTCCCACGCACCCATGAACGGCATGATCGCCTGTGCGCACACGACCAGCGCCAGCGCGACGAGCTCCAAAGCGAAGAGCGCGTGACACGGCCACGCCGGAGTGCGTGAATCGAACGCCATGTAACCGACTCCGTACACCGCGGCCACGGCACCTACTCCGAACAACGCGATCAGAAACACCGCCGAAAGGGGATCGATGCCGAAGATCCAGTCGCCCCCGGGAAGGGTGCTTCCGAGTACGAGTACAACGGTCCTGGCCGTTCCGGAGTAGAGAACCTGGACCGCTGGCACCATGCCGAGACCACATCCTGCCACCACCAACGTGGCGAACACCGCGTTGCCGCGCTGCTGGTTGCGCATGCTGATCACCCCAACTGCGGCAGCCACGAGAAGCGAAAGTCCGCCGAGTAGGAGAATCATTCCGCCGGCTCCGGGCGCTGCACCTGGAACGAGCCCGTATTGCGCGACGTCTCGATGAAATCCAGGCGCTCGAGGATTTCACCGGCGTCGGCGCCCGAGCCAAGCATTTGGCGCAGAGTGCTATCGCGCAGGACAAAGCCGAGACGCGCAAGTATTCGAAGGTGCATGGGCACGGTGGGACTCACAACCATGAAGAGCGCGTGCACGGGTTTACCGTCCATGGCCCCGAATTCGACTGGATTGCGCAACAGGCATAGCGTCAGGAACGGGCGAGCAACGTGGAGCACGATCGGATTGCGCACATGCGGAATGGCGATGCCGTCCCCTATCCCGGTTGAGCCCAAAGCCTCCCGCGCTTCGAGAACTTCCAGCAGGAATCGGCGGTCCTGCTCGGGCGGAAGCGGGAGTCGTTCGACGAACGCGGCGAGGATCTGGTGCTTTGTGCTGCCTTCCACATCGTGAAAGATTCCACCCTCACGTAGCAGTTCTGCGAGCGGTGGGACTTCGTCGGGAGATCGGCGAGCATCTTCGAGCAACGCGCGGGAAACCGGAACTCCGGCCTCGACGGCCCACTCCCACAGCTCGATCGGATTGAAGTACAGGCGTTCATCGACAGAGTGTGCGGGCAATGCTCGCTGGTTGATCCAGCGGCGAATCGTCGTGTCGTTGACTCCCAGATAGCTCGCGGCCTGGCGGAGTGTCAGTTGCACGTTGATTGGGAAAAGGCCCTTGGGGAGAAGCGGCGACGCCGCAAATCCGGCAAGCCTGAATCTACGCCGACTCGCTCGGAATGAGACTTGGCTGGCCACCGATCTCAGAAACGACGATCGTTGACCGCTCGTTCAATGACGATTATATTGAACAGTCGTTCAACGTCAAGCTGGGGCGTGGAATGGACCTGGACGCCGAGCCTGTGGAGTCCGGCCCCTGATCGACAGCGGCAGCGCGGCAGCGATCGCTCTTGCCGCCCGGGGGTTCCGCACTACACATCTCTCCGTTTCATAGGGAGTTTCTTTGCTCGTCCCGAAGTTATTCACCACGCTAAGGTCGTATTCCCGCGTCGAGTTCACGGCTGATCTGACCGCCGGGATCATCGTTGGTATTGTGGCGCTCCCGCTGGCCATCGCTTTCGCGATCGCGAGCGGTGTCACGCCGGATCGCGGATTGTGGACCGCTATCATCGCGGGATTCATCATCTCGGCGCTGGGCGGCTCGCGCGTGCAGATCGGCGGGCCAACCGGCGCATTCGTAGTAATTGTCTACGGAATCGTGCAGCGCTACGGCTACGACGGATTGGCTGTAGCGACGTTCATGGCGGGCATCTTTCTCGTCCTTATCGGCGTCGTACGACTCGGAGCCGTAATCAAGTTCGTGCCGCACCCGGTGGTGGTGGGATTCACGAGCGGGATTGCGATCATCATCCTGTCGAGCGAGGTGAAGGATTTCTTCGGCCTGCGCATGGGCGCGGTGCCGGCGGACTTTCTCCCGAAATGGCAGTCGCTGATTGGCAGTGCCCACTCCGTGAATGCATATGCTGTAGCCGTGAGCGTGTTGGCGCTGGCGATCATATTGATCTGGCCTCGATTCAGCCGTCGCATTCCCGCACCTTTCGTCGCCTTGTTGGTGTCCACGGCAGTTGCGCAGGCGCTACATTGGCCGGTAGAGACAATTGGCAGCCGCTTTGGAACCATTAGCGCGTCCTTCCCTCACCCAGCGTTGCCCCACGTTCCATTTGCCCAGGCGACGGCGCTGGTCGGACCAGCGTTCACGATTGCCATGCTTGCCGCAGTCGAGTCTCTGCTGTCCGCAGTGGTGGCTGATGGCATGATCGGCGGCCGCCACCGCTCGAACATGGAGCTGGTTGCGCAAGGCTTGGCAAACATCGCCTCGCCACTCTTCGGCGGGATTCCGGCGACGGGAGCCATCGCTCGCACGGCCACGAATGTAAAGAACGGTGGCCGTACCCCCGTGGCGGGCATAATCCACGCGTTGACGCTACTGCTCATAACATTGTTCTTCGGCCGGTGGGCGGGCCTCATTCCAATGGCGACGCTGGCCGCGATCCTGGTGATAGTTGCCTACCACATGAGCGAGTGGCGTACGTTCGTCTCCGAATTGTCCGCGCCCAGGAGTGACGTCCTGGTCCTTGTCATGACTTTCTTCCTTACGGTCCTGGTCGATTTGACGGTGGCGATCGAGGTGGGAATGGTGGCCGCGGCTTTCCTGTTCATGCGGCGCATGGCTCAAGTGACGAATGTCAGCGCCGTCACCCGCGAGCTGGAAGACGAAGGGGACCCGTACGCAACAGATCCAAACGCGGTGATGCGGCGCGTGGTGCCGGCGGGAGTGGAGGTCTTCGAGATCAATGGACCCTTCTTCTTTGGCGCGGCCGAAACCTTCAAGGACACTCTTGGCCAGATTGCCGGTAAGCCGAAGGTGCTGATCATTCGTCTCCGTAACGTTCCCTCCATCGATTCCACGGCCATGCACGCTTTGAAGGACGTCGTGCACCGAACGAGAAAGGAGGGAACGGTCGTTCTGCTCTCGGATGTCCATACGCAGCCGCTCGTGGCGATAGGGCGATCGGCATTGATGGATGAGATTGGTGAGGAGAATCTGTTCGGGAACATCGACGACGCGTTGAACCGAGCGCGGGCGCTTCTTGGGCTCGAGCCGGTAGAGCGGCCTGAGTTTGCGACCGCCACCGTGGCGAGAGAGACTCCCGCAAAAGGGCTTGCAGTGGTGCGAGGTAAATCCCCCGGCCGGAGCGCGCATGAGAATTGACGACGCGGGGCTGGACGAGGCGCTTTGACACGGCGCCTTCCGCGCCGGCTGGGGATCAGCGCGGCCACCCTGTTTGCGGCAAGCGCGGCGTGATCGTCAAAGCGTTCTTGTAATACACTTTTTTCAAGACTTCGTCCGGAAGACCGATACCGTAAAGCTTCCAGAATGCGTGATAGCCCCGGTAGTAGTCGAAGTAGTCGTCGTTCGTCTCGAACACGCGCCAATAGTACGGATACTCCTCGGGCTGATACGAGTCTTTGCCGAACAGGATCCGGTCCTGGAACTTGACGAAGAAATCGTGTGACCCGCGCGGTTGGCGCCCGATGTCGTAGAGTACCGCGCCCACATCCACGTACACATTGGGCATCTCCGTCAGCATCTTGCCAAGTCGGGCGAGATCGTTCGCGTGCCAACCCATGTGCGCGGCGACGAAGGTCGTCTTTGGGTTTCGGCGGAACAGATTGTCGCGCTCCTTCATCAGCTCGTCGAAGTTGGGATGCCGGGCAGGATCGACGCGACGTCCCGGGAAGAGCGAGAGCTCGAGCCAGCGCTCATTGTTGTAGTCCACCTTCTGGTAGAACTCCTGCGGATCTCCCGTGTGGATGAACACGGGAAGCTTGAGGCGAGCGGCCGCTTGCCAAATGGGATCGAGCTCGGGGTCGTCGAGTGCGAGGCGCGAGCCGTTCGCTTTACGGATCGTCTGCCCGAACTCCTTTCCGATCTCGCCGATGCCTACCGCTCCCGCTGCGACGTCGGCCTCGAGCTGCGCCACTGCGCGCTCTGCCCATCCCGGTCCCACGTTCTGAAAGTTGATCCCCGTCAACACTCGTACGCGGTCCTTCATCGCCGGCGACGCATTGATTGTCGCGACCGTCCGCTTGAGCGCGTCACCAGAGACATTGTTCGCCACGATCATCATTCGGACGTTGAGACTGTCGAGATCCGCGCCAAGGCGCGCGAGCGACTCGACGGAGCCGAGCATCCCTTGCGGATGGCCGTGGAAATCGATCGCCTGGTAGCGGGCCTTCTTAACAAGGTGCGTCGGCGCGAGGAGCGTGGATCGCGGCCGGTAATCGAGTATGCTCGGCGCAGCGTCCTCGGGAGCCATACAGCTGCGAGGTCGGACCTCCGTCATGCCCAGCGGACAGGACTCACCCGGCTGGATCGACGTCGCGCGTTGAGCGCCGGGTTGCGCGGAGAGAGCGCGCCCCACGAATGCCGTTCCAAGGACGGCGAGAAACAGGGTGCGAAAGGCGTAGAGGAAGATGGGCATGACTTAACTTACGCCGCGTCGCGTCGACGGCGCGATGCAACTCTGCGACGACTATTCTAGTCCCAGAGGCTGCGCACCATCACCGGCCTCTTTGCTCGGCCGCGGATCAACAGGCGATTGGGCCAGCCGACCGTTCGAGTACTCCGGCTCGTCGGTCACTTCCCGATCAAGAACTTCCTGCAGCCACGGCGGCAACTCGAACACCGTGTTGGGGGTCGGAAGCTCGATCTCGGCCAGCACGAGCGCCCGGTCCAGAAACTCGTCGACCTCCCAAACGAGATCGTCCGATTGGCGGATCGAATACCGGCGCTTGAGCAAGCGGCGACCCTGCGTGAGCTGCCACATCGCGCGAGACAAATCGGAGTCTGCCTCCTCCTCGAGCTCGACGCGTACGAGTCCGTTCCCGGCTTTCACTGTACGGAACCACTTCTCCGCCCCGTCGGCGAAACGGATGCGCCGGAGACGCTCGACCAGCTTCTCCCCCGGCAGATATCCCTGCTCGATCTCGACCGACGGCGCGTCGGCCGTCGCCATCGGCAGTCGCTTCAACAGAAACTCGCGCTCGATCTCCATATCCCCGCGCGACGAACGGCGCGCGAGTTCCGCGGCGAGCTCGCTCACTCGCTCAAAGAATGGTGCTCCCGCATCGTTCAACCAATCGCGCTCGAGCTCGGCATAGGCGGTCGTGCCTCGCTCGTGGAGAAGATGGGCGAGGCCGAGGAGCCCAGGTCCCGGGTCATCTTCGCTGTCATCCTTGTCATCCGCGAGCCCGCCCTCCGAAACACGTCTTGCTCGTGAACCGGCCGCATCTTCAGTTGCAGCCACAAGCTCCTCGGCGAATACGTGGACGTCGTGCAGGTCGCCCAGGGTATTCTGAAGCGACTTGAGCGTGTCGATCATCGCGCCGCCATCGCGAATCAGATCCGATACGGGCTCCAACAAGTAGCGGAGGTTCTTCGCGGCAATGCGCGCACGATGCAACTGCTTGGCGTCCGTGAAAGTGTGGACGACGGCGAGGCGGCTTCGCAACTCCTCGCTCTCTTTCAGCAATCGTTCAGCGAAGACCGTCCCGAACCGCGCGGTGCCGTCCGGCTCACGCACTGGAGCGCGGTAAGAATCGAGTCTGCGCGTGAGCTTGGGAACCGCTGGTGCGAAGTCAATGACCGCTGCCAGCGCCACGTCTATCCCGCCGCGTCGCTGTCCGTCCAGCCGCTCGCTCAGCCAGGTCTGTCCGATCCGCTGTCGCGCGCTGAGCGCGGGCCGCTGCTTGCGTAGCCACTCGAGCTGCACGCTGGTGTCGCGAGCCGTCTTCGTTGCGTCGGCGATCCCGGAAAAGCGGCGCCGGTCCTTCCGCCGCAGGTCGTCGCTCAGCCACGGCTTGAACGCGCGCGTCCAGCTGCGCAGTCGACGAATGGACACACGGAAATCGTGCAGCGCTTCGTCACCGGCAGCGTCGCCGTCCCGAAGCTCCTTCGACAGGATGGTCAGCTTGTCGGCCGCCTTCCGCGCATCGTCGAGGAGCGATATTGCGACCAGCCGCATGCCACGATCGACCGGTTCCCGCAGCATCGCCTCGTCTGTCACGATCGACGTCATGCTTGCTCAGCGGCCTGCGCGACGCATTAGCGACGGGGTGATGAGCCAGAGCAGTCTGGCGTTCCCCGCTGACACGCTGTCGGAGAACTCGAGGAGACACGTACCGCCCTTCGTCAGAGCCACTCGCGAAGCCTTCACTCCCGACATGAGCCATGTCACCACGCGGCCGAGGTTCGGCTCGTGGCCGACAATCGCCACGACGTTGACCGTGGCGTGCTGCCGCAACCAGGTAAGTAGAGCAGGTGGATCGCTTTCGGGCAGGAGCTCTTTAAGCGTAGCAACTTGTAGATCGTTGTAAGCCTGGGCGACGATTTGCGCCGTTTGCTGCGCTCGCAGCAGTGGACTGGCACCAATTACATCGACCTTCTCGACAAGCTCACGGAGGCCGGCGGCGACGGCTTTCATCATTTGCTTTCCTTCTTTCGACAGTGGCGGGCCGGAGTCATCCTGGCCTGTCGCCACGACGGTCGAAGGATTTTCCGCAATCCCATGCCTGATGACAAGTAACTGCATGCGTGTTACCGGAATAGCCTGACGTTGCGCCTCGTAGATTTTTTAAAACGTACCGCGAGCGCGAATGCTCTGCCAGCTACCTGCGCCGCGACTGACTGCACCAACGTTGACACGCATTAACTCCCGCGACATCCCTGGCGCCGGCTCGTGCTAGTTTTCGAAAGGAAGGCAAGAGAGGCTTCTGCGTTGACCATGCTCCCCGCTATGCAATGAGGAAATGCAGGCTCGCAGTGAGCTCCGTGGGCAGAGCACCCAGTCCTTGTGCATGTTCTGTCCTGACCTTCGGGCCTCACGCTTGATGGGCGTGACGTTCGTCGCTTGAGGACGAGTAAATGCTTGCGACCTTCCGCGCGCCGGTAAAGTCGTCAACTAGTGGCTAGAAGTTACGACGATCGCGCGCTTCCGGGCTAGCTACTGTGGTTGTCGGAACCTTACTATGAGATTGCTGAGGTCCCGTTTCGCAGACGCCGCCCCTTTCGCGGCTCGCTCGGGTCCGGCTGTGCCGCCGCCGGGAAAGAGCTTCTTGAATTCATCCTCGATTGCCGCAATCACATCGTCCACGTGCGTTCGCAAGAGCTCGGGAGAGAGTCTCGCGCGACGCGCGAAGAGCTTAACCGCTTCGTTGGCGTCGTTCTGGTTGCCCTCGTCGCCAGCCTTGGCGAAATCGGCGTAGGCCGCTTTCAATTCGGGAATCTGTGCCCAGTCCTCGCGCTCGGCGTTGGCCTCGATCGAGAAGAGCAGGTACGGCACCCCGGGCATGGTGCGCCCCTGGCGCAGGAGCTCGAAATTCGTTGGCCGTACCGTCAGCTCCGATGCGTTTACGTTCTGACCGGGTACCCGGACCAGCGCGTACCAGCCAGTCTGCGGCGGCTGCAGCTCACGGAATAGTGCGATCTCGAGCGACGTGGCGTCCTTAGTGCCAGTGAGCAGTTCGATACCGCTCTTGATCGGTTCGATGAACGGCTTAGCCACGCTAATCAGCCCGACTCCGGCAGCGGACGCCAAATCTGTGAGGCACGTTAGGAACGGCGCCGCAAGGTCCGCATGTTTCACCGCAAAAACACCGGACGCGAACGTGATCTTCGTGCCTATGTATGGGACCGGCCCGAAGATCGTCCGGTCGATCTGCAGTACGTTCTGAATCCGCTTGGGATCGAGGTCGCGCAGGAAATCCGGCGACAGCACCGACTGAATGCTGGCGATACTGCCGTCCTTCATCCCTAGCGACGCCTGCGTGTACAACGCAGCGTGGAACCGGCTCCAGCCGGCGCGAGTCGCTGTGACAGCCATCGAACGCATCCTGACCGTTACGTAAGCTTGGTGCGGGTTGACGTTCTGCCCGTACCCGATTGCGGCCGGCAGCTGCGGCAGTGCTGGCGGCGCGGTGACCGGTAGCAGCGCCCAGTTTTGCTGCTCCTGTTTCCACCACCCACTGATCGAATCGATAATGGACATTAGTTGACCTCAGCTACGTCTTATTCGGGGTTGACGCTGAGCGCCGTGAAGACGGAGTCCGCCCAAATCCAGCTCGACCACTCGATAAGTGCCCCCGCCTCCGTCCGTTCCTTCGCGAAGCCGATGATAAGGTCGGTGGAATCCTCGATCAGTGCTGCGCCCGAGTCGCCGGGGTTGGTGACCGGCGGGGTATACACTCGCGACTGCCGATAAGGCGAATACTGCGTGACGCCTGGGTCATGACCTGTGACCGCCGTCGGCGTCTTGTGAGATGTCGCGCCATCAAACATTGACATCTCGCCTATCCGCGGAGAGACCCCTTTCAACCAGCCCTTGACACCGCGGCGTGTAGCCGGCGCTGGAACGAACGGCATGCGGATATAGACCGAGTCGCTCATCAAGTCCTCGCCGACCACGGTCCCAGGACTGCCCTCTACACTGATGATAGTGCCGGTTGCTGGGCCGAACGGGAAGAAATGACGCACGGAGGTGACACCTGAACTCCCGCTGGCGTGCTTCACAATGCACCCGGCCGTCGCGCGGCCCTTGATGCCTGAAGAGGTAATTTCCCACGCGGGAATCGGAGCGCTTGTTTGAACTCGCCGAGGTCGCTTGACGAAATAAACAGTGAACCGATCGATACCAATTAGTTCGGCCGGAGAGAGTGTTCTGTAGATCTCCGAGAGTAGTTCCTCCGATTCGCCACGCTTCCGGGGTTGATCTTCCAAGGACTTCTGCCATTTCCACAACGCTCGCTCAATAGATGCCTCCCCGAATCGCAGCGTCTCCGCTCCAGAAACGCGATTGCCGGCGTCGAAGTTGTCATCGGCGACGAGCAGCACGTACTCACCCCAATTGGACCTGCTAATGAGAATGACTTCACGACTTGATTCGTTCGTCGGATCCAGGTGGTGCCGCTCAAGCGCAAGGGAGAACTCTTCGGTCCCGAGTACGATCTGGCTCAGAACAGCCGCAACGGTCGGATCGGTGCGGGACTCGTTGCCGATGATCCGGTACGCCTGGTCCCACAACAGAATAGCGCTGGAGCGCACATCTCGGAGCGACGGCACCTTCGCTACCTCATTGGAGTACGCCAATAGGTCCATCGGCCCTCGGTGGTGTCTAGAAAATGGCGTCGTGACGGAAACCTTCGATGCCGAATTTAACTGCCAGAATGATGATAGCGGTGCACAGCGAAAGAAGCGATTACGCTTGGATCAAACGGCGTCTGCTATATCGTTGTAATGGATGCACGGCCAAGCTCTCTTAAAGGCACTCCCGAAATCACCCTCGGCTGCGAGATAGCGATAGGCACATTGCGGAGGAAACATCCAGTTCGCCAAACGAACTGCCCGTAATACGCCCACTCTTCTACGTTGCTTGGGTCCGGCCGCGAACCATCGAGCCGGATAGGATACCAGTCGAGACGCCGCATCTGTTCGTAACACTGGACGCTCGAGCTTGTGCGCCAAGTCGAGATACCAGGTGCTTCCGATTCGCTCCCACGACGAAACCGGCATTACCGTAAGCGCGTTCCAAGATCGATACAATACCTATTTCATATCACTCAGATGTCGATTTCCTATCACTCGCTCGAATCAATAGATGCCGACATTTCGGTGGTATGATTTAGACGCATCGGGGATTCGTGCCAGAACCAAAGCCGAAGCGTTAACAACGGTGGCGGTTATCGTAGCGGAGTTCATCAGCGATCAACGGTGCTTACGCGGCAAAGCAAGCGATCCTTTTTCGCTCCGATCTGAACCATTGCGAGCCGCTTCGTCGCTGTCTATTCCGCTGACGATTCATACGACATTGTCCGACATCCCGAGAGTCCGACTACGGCAGATCACGCTGTCCGTCAACGATTTACAGATTTCTTGCCGGACTTCTTAGACCCCTTCGGTCGCCTCATAAGCGTGAGGTCGGTGGTTCAACTCTACCCAGGCCCATAAATCAGGAATTATTGCCCCGCTTAGGATACGTCCTTTAACGGAGTTTCTGGTCTGGACCGAATTCGTGCTGTTGTCGATTCGTGCCGTCGATTGGCCTCACTGATCGCCTCTCGCTCGATTAGGGTGACGTGCACTGTAAAACGCGTCGTGGTCGATCTGGTTCAGCTTGGCTCGCTAATCGTTGACCATAGTCCCCGCGAAGCGCATCTTCGATAGACCCCGACCCCCCACAAGCTATGTTCATCGGCCTCCTGATCGTCGTCGTTCTGGTAGTGCTCTTCATTTTCATTTACAACCGGCTCATCTCGCTACGCGTTCGTGCCCAGAACGCCTGGTCCGACATCGACGTCCAACTCAAACGCCGCGCTGATCTCGTCCCCAATCTGGTGGAGACGGTAAAAGGGTACGCTGCCCATGAGCGCGCTACTCTGGATGCGGTAACTCAGGCCAGAACCAAAGCAGTGGCGGCACAGAGCGCGGGTCCGGCGCAGCGCGCACTGGCTGAGAATGAACTCACGACCGCGCTGCGCGGACTCACTGTGGCGGTGGAAGCCTACCCGCAGCTCCAGGCGTCGGGCGGATTCCGGGATCTCCAGGCACAGCTCGCCACTATAGAAGACGCTATCCAGAACTCTCGGCGCTACTACAACGCCGTCGTGCGAGATCTCAATACGGCGGTTTCGACGAT
>JBGQIT010000021.1:0-15301 GCA_041498575.1 Gemmatimonadaceae bacterium | reverse complement strand
GGCGCTCCCGAACAACGCTTGCGAGATGCAGGCTGCTGTCCCGCCGCCGGCTGGTCGTCGTGCGCTGCTCGGTCAGGAATTGCCCCACACGAATAACTGCCTTCTGCCGACAGACGAAAGACGGCGGGCAGACGATCTTGGCGCGAGCCCACGCGATGGGCGCGGGCGACATCGAGGAGGTCGTGATGACGACGATTGGGATGACACAAGACCGAGGCCAGACGATGCCGCGACCGGTTCGGAGCGCGAGCATAGTACGAAAGGTCTTGCTCTCGTTCGGGATTCTCTCTTCACTGCTTTACCTCACGACCGACCTGCTCGGTGGAACGCGATATGAAGGGTACAGCTTCACCTCGCAGGCGATCAGCGAGCTGGCTGCGGTTGGCGCTCCGTCGAAACCGCTGGTCGATCCGCTCTTCATCACATACGACTTGCTCGCGCTGGCCTTCGGTATAGGAGTATTTCGCGAAGCAGGCCGCCGAAACCGCGCTTTGCGGATCACAGCAACCATGCTAATGGGCTACGGCGCTATTGGCCTCGCGGCTATCGCCTTCGCCGGTCCCACGTTGTTCGCAATGCACCAACGCGGTGCCGGCAGCCTGGCTAGCGACGCTCCGCACATAATTCTCACGGGTGTGCTCGTATTGCTCCTGCTTCTCGCCATGGGCTTCGGCTCCCTCGCACTCGGCAAGCGATTCCGCTTGTATTCATTCGCTACCGTTCTGATGGTCATCGTGTTCGGTGCGCTGACATCCATGTTCGCGTCCCGACTTGCCGCGGGCCAGCCCACACCAGGGATGGGGATCGTCGAACGCATCGATGTTTACTCATCTTTACTGTGGCTGGCGGTGTTGGGTATCGCGCTCCTGCGGCGTCCGTGGTACGGCGGCGAGAGGGCGCTCCCATGACAACCACAACTCACGTCGACGGGCTGGTCGCCCCGGGCTTCGAAGAAGTGCGCACCGAGTTCGAGCGCAACTTCGTCGAACGCGGCGAGATCGGCGCCGCCGTCGCTGCTTACTGGCGCGGCGAGAAGGTTGTCGATCTGTGGGGCGGCCGCCGCGCGCCCAAAGGCAATGCGCCATGGAACCGGGACACCATGGTCGTCGTCATGTCCACCACCAAGGGCATCGCGGCGATGACGCTGGCAGTCGCGAACGCGCGCGGCTGGCTCGATTACGACGCGCCGGTCGCGCGCTACTGGCCCGAGTTCGCGCAGAACGGCAAGGGCACGATCACCGTGCGCCAGCTCCTCGGGCACGAGGCGGGACTCGTCTTGCTCGACGAGAAGTTGACGCTCGAGAAACTGAGCGACCTGGACTACCTCGCGCGCCTGCTCGCGAGACAGAAGCCGGCGTGGCCGCCGGGTACGCGGCACGGCTACCACACAATCACGATTGGGCTGTACATGCAGGAGCTCATTCGCCACGTCGACCCGGCGCGACGCACGCTCGGACGCTTCTTTCGCGATGAAATTGCCTTGCCCCTTCACCTGGAGTTCTATATCGGGCTCCCGCGGGAGATTCCCGACGAGCGCCTCGCGGTCCTCAAGACGCTCTCCAGGACTCGTGCTCTGTTGGCATTGCGCAACACTCCACCCGTGTTGATCAGGAAGATGCTCCCGCCGGGCTCGCTGCTTCGCCGCTCGATGCTCCTCGCGAACCTTGACATGAACGATCGACGGTCGCTCGAGATCGAGCTGCCCGCCGGCAACGGCGTGGGCACCGCGCGCGCCATCGCGCGAGCCTATTCCAGCTTCGCGGAAGGCGGAGGCGAGATCGGAATCGTGCCGGAAACGTTCGCGCGCGTGACCGAGCCACCAGAGGTCCCGCGTCCGCTGGACGAGGTGCTGGGCGTGCCGAGCTACTTCTCGCTCGGCTTCCTGCGGCCCGGACCCGGTGTCTCTTTTGGCATGAGCCCACGCGCGTTCGGTGCGCCGGGTGCGGGCGGCTCGTTCGCGTTCGCCGATCCCGACACACGCCTCGGCTACGCCTACGTGATGAACAAGATGGACTTCTACCTATCCGACGATCCGCGCGAGAAGCCGCTGCGCGACGCGGTGTACCGCGCAATCGCGCGACTCACCGACCGACCGGGTAGTCGCGATGATGACGCCGGCCTCTGTCAGATCGCGGCGGTATCGAGCGCAGCGTAGATCACGCGATAGCGGGCGCTCCATCGGGAAGTCTTGCCCCTCTCGCCGACACTTCCCTGGCGACACTTCCAACTGGTCGAAGCACAAGCATGGATACGCGCGAATTCCTGGTTACGACATCGGCGACACTGCCTCTCAGGGCGCGAGAGAGGCCCCCACGTCCGTGAGTCGCGATTGCGATGAGATCTGCACTTTCCCTCGCAGCATAGTCCGCGATCGACTGGGCGATGTCCTCACTTATCACGACATCAGTCTTCGCGCGAAAACCCTGTTCCTTCAGCTTGTCAGCCGTGCGGAATAGGTAAGCCTCAGCCGCTGCAACACCCTTGTCCCACCAGGCAGTGTTCTCATTCGCGACTGCCTTCTGTGAGGAGGTTCTTGGTACTACAACTCGCACAAGAGCGAGCTCCGATTCCTCGACTTTCGCCAGGGCAACGACTTCCGGAAGAATCTGCTCCGCAACGCTCGATCCATCGAGAGGCACGATAATGCGCTTGAACACGTCAGGGACCTGCGAATTCAGGTAGCTCGGGTAGGGTTTGACGACCAGCACTGGAATGGTCGTACGACGAATGAGTGAATCTGTAACGCTGCCGAGTGACAGCCGGGCCATGCCTCCGCGCCCGTGACTGGTCATGACGATGAGGTCGACTTTGTTCCGCTTGGCGTACGCGTGCAATGCGTCGGGCACAGGTCCGTCCTCGAGTGACACCTCGATGTTCGCGCTGCTGGTTTTCCTGCATTCTGCGGCGAGATTGTAGAGCGCATTCAGAATCCTGTGGCGCTCCTGCTCCAGCACCTCCACCGAGAACGTCGCCGCTTCCGGGCTGGATTCCATTCCGAAGAATGCGCCGGTGCAATGAACGCGAACGAGCCGGACTTTTGCCTGACTGCGCTCGGCGATCCGAAGCCCTACCCGAATCGCCTCGCGCTCGAAGCCCGACCCATCGGTCGGGACCATGATCGTCTTGTACATAAGGCCTCCTATGTACGAACATCTGAACCAGAGGACGGGATCGCACCTCTCTGCTTCCAATGTTGAACTCACGACCGAGCGGAACAGTCAGCTAATATCTGATATATTGTCGGAGTTTCCCTGCTGGGCCTCGATCGTGGGCCGCGTCGTCCTCGCGGTGGCGTTGCGGTCATCCGGACGTGGTTCCGATTTCCTGCTTTTTTGGGAGTGGCGGCGAAGCCTTCTTGGCGCGGGAATGAGCGTCGAGGATCTCAGCGTGCGACATTGCGGCCGAAGAATCTGCCGCTGCCGGGTTCAGTTCGCGCATGCGCGCAACCGTGCTATCGGCAAGCTGAGCGTTCTTCGTCACGTCGGCGACCATGAGAATACCGAAGAGCGGTGCCAGCTGGGTCGGGGCCAGCCGCGCTGAGCGGCGGTATTGAGCGAGCGCGCGGTCATAGGCCTTCGCCCGAAAAAAAATGTTGCCGCTATCAAGGGCCGTCTTCGCGTCGCCGCCAATCGCCCCTGCGGTGGACGCTCCGCTTGTGCCAATGCTCCCGGCGTTTGGCTGACCGAGTGGGATTTTCGGTGCTTCGCTCCCGCCACACCCCCAGATCGTCGCGGCGGCAGCGAGGCAGAAGCCGAGTGGCAGTGCCGAACTCCTCATACTGACATCTCCCTAAAAGGCCTTGCTCAATTCGTCACGCGCTTACAGACCCGGTATCGCGCGTCCATGACACGCGATACAGAGGGATGGGTTCTTTGCGCGCATCCGCGCTGCGTCAAAGCCTGGCCCATGAGGGTTGAAGTGAAAGCCGGCGCCCACTGCGGAATGACACGCCGTGCAGTCGCGCTCGGCGTGGCACGACGCGCACGACTCGAGACTCTGCCGCGCGGCCTGCCCGTGTCCCAGGCTGAAGCCGCGGAACGCGTCGTGGTAACCCTTCCTCCCGATTCGCGCCGCCGCGACGAGCCCGGCCTGCTGGTGGCAGCTCTGGCAGAACTGCGCGGGGTTGTGGCAGTCGCTGCAATTCGCTTCGCGCGCGTACGCCGAGCTCGGGTGCCGGGTGATGAAGTTCTGTGGGTGGTAGCGAGACTGCCGGCCACCGTCGGGCCGGTGACATTCGAGACACATCGATCTCTCGTGGCAGGTCTCGCAGGTCCTGGGGCTGGCACTCGCAACCGGCCCGTGTCCCTCCCTGAATTCGCGCGTATGACTCGATGGTTTTGAGCGCGCCCACACCAGGCTCGCCGCGCCTCCGTAGGCGCCGGGCGGCATGGCTGCAACGGCAGCCGGCAACGATCCAACGTGGCAGCTCGTACAGCTCTCTCGCGCGTGACAGCTCGCACACGTCGTTGGACGCGCGCTCGCCTCGCCTCCATGCCGTTCCCTGAAGTCTCGCGTGTGACTCGATGGTTTGGCGCGTGTCATCCGCGCGCCCACCGCGCGTCCCGGACCGGCCACCGGGAGCGCCGCGATCACGCGCGACGGTGCGCCGACGTGACAGCTCATACAGCTCTCACGCGTGTGACAGGTCGCACACGTCGCGCCCGCTCGCTGTGCCTCTCGTCCGTGCGCGCGCAACCAGCTGGCCGCCGAATGGCTTGGCGGCACTAGCTGCGCCGCCGCGTAGACCGGTGACCGATCGTCGAGTGCCAGCGCGAGAATCACAGGCGATTCGGGGGCATTCACGTGGCACGTGATGCACAAATTCCGTGAGTGACAGGTGGCGCAACTCGCGGCAATGGCGTTCGGGCCCGAGGCCACACCCGTTTCTCGCGCCGCTCTCCCATGGCCGCCGAGGAGGAAATCCGGCGCGTTGTGCGACTGAGGCTTGGGGAAACGCGCGATAACTTCGCGGGTCAGGCCCGGAGCGTCGGTCAGCCGCACGTGACAGGTCGCGCAGGCGGTGCTCGCGACATCCACGTGTGGCGCCTTCAGTCCATGACAGTCCAAGCATTGCCCGACTACGGCGTGGTGAACGGTCATCCGCGGCGTGCCGGACACGTTATGACACGCGGAACAATTTCGGATCAGCGCGCTGTCAGCCGGGTGCCCGGTGGTCGCAGCCCGGCTGTGTGCGTCATGAGTGAAACGGAGATTGCCCGTAGGCGGGCCGGTTCTCGGTTCCCACGCAACTCTTGGCTTCACCACGCCGTCGTGGCAGGACGCGCAGCGTGCCGGGTCCGGCCAAATGGGTTGCCCAGGTTCCACCACGCCGGCGTGGCACGTGACGCACAGCGGGAACATGTTGGCGTGTTTTTCGTGTGGAAATGAAGCTCGCGGCGCACGGATCGCTTGAGGCGCCGCGAATAGTGCCCCCGCGGCAAGAACGGCGATCGCCAGCGCCGGACCGACACGCGGGAGCCGGCTCATTGTCCCGTCCTCCGAGCAGGCGGCAGCGGTGTGCGATCGGCGCCGGAGCCGAACGACAGACTCAACCCCGCACGAATTCGGAGCTGATCGAGCGATGACCCGCTCGCATCGGGTCTCTGGCGGTCATCGTTGACGCGCGCGACATCGCTCCATATGCGCTGCTGCGCGGTGAACTGCCACCCGGCGCGACCACCGATCCAGTGACTCGTCGCGTCGTAGTAGCGCAGCTCCAGTGGTCGCGCCATCGACCCACCATATAGACCGAACGAGAAGTTTTCGTTGGGCGCGTAAGTGATTGCGCCATCCGCGAAGCGCGTCGCGGCCCCCGGTCCGTGCTCGAGCCCGAAATCGCCATCGAGCGTCCAGCGTGAATTCGGCGTCGCGGTGGCACCGAGGCTGGTGCGCCATCCCCGATCCTCCAGCTGGGGCACGAGTGCGGTGGAGACATCCGCGCTTTCATAGTGGTACCGCTCGCCTCGTCCATTGAGCGACAGCCAATCGGTCGGTCGGAACTGCGCGGATACGTTCACCGCATTGTACGGCACAGGGCTGAATGCCCCCCACAGCGTCCACAGACTGAAGTACGGATGGTATCGCCGCGCTCCTCCGGTCACGGCAAGTCGCGAATGCAGATACGTGAGCGTGAGGTCGGCACTGCCTAGATGCCCTTCCGCAATGTTGTAATCGAGTCCGCCCGCCAGGCGAAATGCCGCCGCACTCGCGGCAAATGAGAACGCCGAGCGTTCGGAGACAAAATAGTGGTCCTGCGGGTCGATCTCCCGCCGGTACTCTGCGCGGACGTCGACGTCTCTCAGGTGCAACGCGGCCTCCGCGCCCGCGACCAACTGTCTGTCGCTCGGTCGCCACTCGTCGAGCGGATTGAGCGCGGGACTGTTGGCCGGAACTGCAGCCGACTGGCCGAGGCCCCACCCTCCGTAGCCCGTGAAATCAAGTGACGCCTTGTCCCAACGAACTCGTGCCCAGCCGCCATCGAAGCCGACCGGTTCCAGCCGAGACGTCACGAGCTGGCGACCGGCGCGAGCGATAAAAACCGAGCGCTGATATTCGAGATATCCCTCGATGAGCTGGCCCGTCGGAACTGTCCCGGGCCACACCTGATCGCGGCCGAGATCCCCGATCAGCCGGCCTGTCGCGTGGAGGGCGAGTCCTTCAACGCCGAGGCCCCACACGATCACGCTCGCGGAGGTCGTCACGGGAATCCCGCGCAACACCGGGCCGGGCTGGAAGAAAAAGCAGTAATCCCCAGCGCCGCATCGCACCGCGTGTCCGTCCGGTGTCTCCAATCCGCCGTTCGCACCGGTCACCACCTGCGCGATCGGGATGCTGTCGGAGAAAAGGCCGCGAAACGACACGGTCTGTACGCTCGCGTCGAGGCGAACGCGGTAATCCTGCGCGGCCGCCGGCACGGTAGCCGTCGCAATAATGAACGCGGCAATCGGTAGCGACGCAGCAATTGGTAGCGACGCGGTGATCGGCAGCGACGCAGTGATGGGAACGTTGAGGCGCGTCATTCCGGCCGCGTCGTGATCAGTCTCGACCGATACGCGCCGGGCTCAGCAAGGAAGTGGCAGACGCTGCACTCCTTCTGGTCGTAGTGGCCCTTTGCCTTCGCCGCGTGGCAGGCGCTGCAGAAGCTTCGTGTCGGCGTCAGCTCCGCGATCGTCGTCGCCGTATGGCACGCGTCACAGCGTTGGTGCGCGGTCTCGAGCGACTGATGCGCCAACTTTGGATCGCCGACGGTGTGACACGCCAAGCAGTTGCGGCCGGCGGCGTGGTGGTCGCTGTGACAATCCTTGCATTGGGCCTGTGCCCTCGAAAGCGCGAGCGTGACCGGCGTCGTATGGCACTCCAGGCACGCGCGCTTGGTGTGCACCGCGTGAAAAAAATCCACGGGACGCGGACGCGGATCGTGACCGGGCACTGTCACTGTCATCGTCGTGTGCTTCACCGCCATGTAATCGTTCGTCTTGTGGCACGTTGCACAGCGGCCCGACGCCGGGGCCTGATGGTGGCAGATGGCGCAGCCGCGCGGCGGCTGGAAGGTCAGGCGGCCAACCCCGGTCCCGGTCGTATGACATACGAGGCACGCAAGCTTTGCGTGCCTCGCGTGAGGGAAGGGGTCGGCCTCCGAGGGCGGCGGACGCGAGAGCGGTGACGCGGCGTAATCCGCAGCGGGTCTCACGTCGTCGCGCTCGAACGCCATCGCATCCTCACCGGACTCCGCCGCGGGGCCTCCACGCGCAATCGATGACAACATCACCGAATGGCGGGAATCAGCGAACGTCGCCTCGGGTGGGCCCGGAGCCGGCGTCGCATCCGCGCGGCGAAGTGCTTTGGTCGTGTCGAAGGGAAGCGGCGGCCGCAGCCCTCCACGGCTCCGCACGCTCCGGTGGCATCCTTCACAATCGCTCGCGTCAACCTTCGCGGCATGCGGCAAATGACAGGTCAGACATCGCGACGCGATCTGCTTGTGGCTTGCGCCAACATGGAAAGGCGTGTCGCGCCAATTCGCGTGACAGCCGGACGTCGTGCAGGAATTCGCCGCGGCGGCCGCGGTCTTCTGCACGTGCGGGTTGTGACAGGTGCCGCACTTGCCGCCATGAGGATCCTTCGCGGCATCGAAGTCCGCGAGGACCTTTTGCATTTTGTGGCATCCGAGACATTCGGGCTTGCCGGGGACCAAGGTGCCCCGCGCGGAGTCACGCGTGGCGAGTAACGGGACGTCGGCCGTGAACGCGTGGCAGCTGACGCAATGGAGGTCGGTCTGCTCCGCCATTTTGCCGAGCGCGATGTTGGTTTCGCTCGGCTTGTGGCAGCCGCTCTGGCCGCACGTCTCGCTCACCGACGCGAACCGATGCAGTTCGACTCCGTGGCACTTTACGCACTGAATGTTCTTGAGCGCGCTCGAGTCGGACTCCAGATGCACACGGTGTCCTGCTGTCGACGCGACGCGTTGCCAGGCAGCCGTGTCCTTCGTGATGTGGCAGGTCTCGCAGACCTTGTTCGGCACCTTGGCGTGTGGGCCGATTTTCTCGGGCCGCTCAGCGACCCACAGGTACACTTGCCGCGCGCTGGCGTAGAGCGACTGCTGATGACAGTCGTGACACGATAGTTTGGCGTGCTTGTTCTTCTCGGCTCCGAACTTCTGGAACGCGGGGTTCATGATGTGACACCCGGAGCAGAAGTCGTTCGAGTGCTGGGTATAGTTCCACGTGACGGTACCAAGGGCGGCGGTGCCGGCAATCAGCACGACCGCAACGGCCGCGATCGCCAGCCTGACGCCGCTCGTTCGCGAGGCCAGCCAGGCGCGTATCGCCACGCGCCGCGTGTAGAGGAACCAGATGACGAACGCGGCAACGGCGACCCCAAGGACAACCCCGCCGATTTGCACCCACTGCGGGACTGTGTTGAGCAGAAATCGGACGACCTGTGCGATCCCGCCGGGAAGCGGCGACTGAACGACGACCGAGTCGATGGGCGGGACGTGTGCTTGCTGAAGCGCCGCCGCCGTGCGCAATAAGCTGGCGAGGGCGGTGAACTGTATGCCGATCACGACTTACTGCGAGATCGGGTCACCTACCAGGGGCGCACGAGAAACATGCATCGAGCGATTGAACTCGCCGCCGATCGGGCCGCTCATGCGGGCCTGCACACCAACTGAAGGAGCCGGCAATCCGTAATAGGTCCGGAGGTAATTGATTGTGGCGATCAGTAACGCCTCGCACAGGAATGGATTGTGAACTCCCTTCGAGTTGTCGGCGTTCGTCTGCCCGAACTCACCGCAGAGACGCGCATTGAATTCAGCGCCTTCGGCCGGGGTGATGACGAGGTCCGTGTTGCTCCATTCGGTTGGCTTCGATGCTCTCACCTGCGCCAGGAGTCCACCGTCAGTCGGAGCAGCCTGGAGCGAGCCGCTGCCGTTCGAGTCAATCCAGAGTTGATCGGTGAAGAACTTCATCCGGGCGCGGACGGTTGTGAACGCCCCGGCAGCCACCGCGGCGCTGGCGTGACAACCGGACGCCGCGCAGGTC
Source organism: Gemmatimonadaceae bacterium (assembly GCA_041498575.1). Lineage (GTDB taxonomy): Bacteria > Gemmatimonadota > Gemmatimonadetes > Gemmatimonadales > Gemmatimonadaceae > UBA4720. Next base: position 5,762 of record JBGQIT010000021.1, on the reverse strand, counting down.
TGCCACGACCTGGCGGTTTCCGTGTAGGCGCAGGTCTTGTCGGCTGTCGGCTTGCCCGCGGCGTCGAGACACGGAATAGGCCGCATCAAGTGACCCGTCGCCTGGAACGTGAACGCGCCGGTCGCCGCATCGGTCACGGTGAACTTGGCGATGTGACACCCTGCGCAGAGCTTCGGGTTCAGCGTTGTCGCGTGCGAGCCATAGATTCGCGCAGTGTCGTATGAAAAACCTGGCGGCCGCCAGCCGGCAAATCCCAGCAGCATCGCGCCCTGCGGAGCGTGGGGTGAGCTCGTTCCGATCTCTGGCTCGCTGCGCCGGTTATGGCACTTCATGCAGAGATTCTGATCGGGATCCTGGGTCGTCACCGCAAAGCGCAGCTGGCTCGGGTTTCCTGAACCGTGGGGATCGTGGCAGACGGCGCAGGCCGCCACTGGCTGATAATTCGTCGCCGAGTCTTTTTCGATGAAGTTCACATCGACGCCCCACCGTAAGAGCGCAGCGCGACCTTCGTGGCAACCGGCGCACGTGGGGTTCGACGCGCGCGAGACGTTTACCGTCGCGTGTCGTGACGCCTTCCACTCTTCCAGGAACGGAGTGTGGGTTCCGGTATGACAGTCGCCACAGTTGCCTGTGCCGGCCATGCTGATCTTCGCCAGCGGCCTCACCAGGGAACCTTGGCCGACGCCTTCAACATGTTGAAGCCCCGGGCCGTGACAACTTTCGCACTGGACGTCGTAATACGCCGAGTCTTTGACCGCATCGTACCCGGCCACCGTACCGATCGCCTTGTTGCCTCTGCCTGTGATAGTATGGCAGCCGTAGCAAGCCGGCGCCTCGCCGGGACTTGCCTTCAGTTTGGCGTAGGCACTTGCATGCTTGGTCGATTTCCAGGTCCCCTGGAAGTCGACGTGGCAATTGCCGCACGTCGTCTGCTTCGTCGCTACCTCGAAATAGCCGAGGAACCCCGACGCGGCGTCAGGCGGAGGATTGAATGGGCCCCGATCACGGAAGACGATTTTTTCGCTGGCACACCCAACGAGCGAGAAAGCGGCAATGAACGCCGCTGCCAGCGGGCCTATGGCGCGCGCGCGCCACAGCGCGTCACGCACCTGGTTTTTTCGCATAGAAAAGCGGGCGGTACGGGTGGGAGCTGCTCCGTGCCGCGGGGTGTCGCTAACAAGCGCAGTGACAGACGGGTCATGCATAGCGCGTTTGTTGGCTCGGCGGATGCGAAATCGTGTGTCACGCAAACCGGCCGGGGTATTCTACTGATATATAGTACCGCTGATATGAACCAATTCAAAGTCAGGGTATTCCCTAACGATCGTCAGGCGATCAGTGGCGCATCCGCATCAGCGTTTTCGCGCCAGCTCGATAGCGGCGCTAATATCGGCATCGTGGTCGGTGTATTCCCGAAGCCCGTTCCCTCTCTCCGCCGATTCGGCTGCGAGCAGTCGTTTCCGGAAGTTCCTGCTCGCGGCCGCGTCGCCGCGCGCATCGGCGGCGCGCGCAGCAAGCGATAATCCAAGCAGGTGCGTGGGGCGCTGCGCGAGTATCGTGTCGCCCTGCGCAGTCGCTGCGGAAATGTCACCGGTCACGAGCGCAACGAGGCCCACGTCGTAGCGTCGATGAGCGTCGAGCGGTGCCAGCGCTTCGAGCGCACCCAGTGCCATCGGCCCAAAGAACGCGGCACTGTCCTTTTTTCCCTCGCTCGAAAGTCGCATCACCCGATTGAACAAGCGATCGGCGCGTTCTTCCGGGGACATCGATGAAATGTCTGGTGCCTGAACTGCGCCCGTGCCGAACGGTACACGCTCCTGAGAGTCCGCACCGCCACCGCGTGAACCGAACCGAATGATCGAGAGCACGATTAGAGCGAAAATGGCGAGAATCGGCACGGCCCACCGCAACGTGTTCGAGCTTGGGGTCGATGGAGCACCCGCCGTACGCCCGTGGATCGGCGAACCACAGTTGTGGCAAAACTGTGCGTTCGCGTTGAGTTTCGTTCCGCAATCGCTACAAAACCGGGGATTTGCCGCTGGAGTATTCGTTGCCATGGTACCGGGGAGTGATGGCCGATGGGCGATTTCGAGTACGTTGACTGCGCGTCGACTAATGTGTGGTTGTCTCCGGTGCTGTCCATCGTCGAACGAGGACCGCGACGAGCGCCAGCCCTCCGACCACGAGAAGCACCGGGATAACATAGAGCAGAACGTTGAGCCCGGTCATAGTAGGTTCCAGCAGAATCCACTCACCGTACTTGGAGACGAAGTATGCCTTGACCTGGTCCGGTGTATTGCCTGCGCGCAACTTGTCACGCACTACGGCGCGCATCTGCCGTGCGAGATCGGAGGGCGAGTCCTGGATGGATTCGCCTTGGCATACCGGGCAACGGAGTGTAGACGCGACCGCCGTCGTTTGCGCCTCGAGCGCGGAATCCGCGACCGTCGCCACCGAAGGACGCGAACGCGCTTCGACCCCTTGCGCGTAGGCCGGCCGCGCAACGCACAGGGCACCGGCCACGACGGCCAGGGTCGCGAGCGCGTGCCGTTTCACCGGACGACGGCGCGCGGTATCCCTTCGGAGGCCGTCGCATTCGGTAGCAAGGAATCAATCCACTGACGCAAAACGCTCGGCGGAATGGGCCCCACGTGCTTGTACGCGATGCGTCCACTCGCGTCGACGATGTATGTCTCGGGAACGCCGTATACTCCGTAGTCGATGGCCGTCAGTGAGCGGAGGTCCATCACGGCCGGGTAGCTCTGGCCGCCCATCTGCGTGATCCACTCTCTTGCCGCCGCTGCGCCGTCATTGTAGAGCACACCAATGAACCGCACTGGTTTGCCGGCGTACTGCCGAGCGGTCTCACTGAGCCCGGCGTGCTCGGCGCGACAGGGCCCGCACCACGACGCCCAGAAATTCACGACCACGACCTTGCCAGCGAGCTCACGGAGCCGGACAGTATCACCGAGCGGCCGCGTGAGCGGTCCCTCGCCCGGAGCGAAAACCGCCAGAGTGAACTCTGGTGCAGCGTGGCCGGGAAGTGGAGAGGGAATTGCAGCCGGATCGCGGGAAAATCCATAAGCGAACAGCGCAATCGGTGGCGCCGCGGCAAGCACGGCGATGGCGGCCCGCTTCCAGTTCATGGATCCGCGCTCGCGATGCTCGGAGCAGGATTCGGGGCGAGCACCGGCGCCGTCCCACTCCGACCGATGTTCGGAGCGGGATTCGTGGTGGGCGCCGGCGCCGTCGCACCCCGAGGCCCGTAGAACAGGCCGGTGATCGCTCCGATCACGATCACGAGCCCACCGAACCAGATCCACGGAACGAATGGCTCGACGATCACCTTTACCGTCGCGTTGGCGCCGCTGGATTCGAAGGCCATGAGATTGACGTAGAGGTCGCCCCAAATGCTGCTGCGCACGTCGGGCGTCGGCACCGGCTGGTCCGACACCCGGTAGTAGTTCATTCGCGGCTCCATGGTTCCGATGACCGTGCCGTTCCTGCCGAGCACATCCATCGTCGCGCCGATCACCGACCGCTGTGGTTCCTCTCGGCCCCACAGGTTCTTCAGCCGCACCGTGTGGCCGGCGACGGTAAGCGTCTGGCCCGGCGTGAGCGTTGCCTCGCGCTCCGAGCGAAACGTCGCCGATGCCGTGATTCCGAGCGCGACAAACAGCACGCCGATGTGCGCAATGTATCCACCGTAGCGGCGGCGATTGCCGGCGATCAGGCGCAGGAGTGCCGTCGGCCAGCTCTCGCCGTGCGCGCGGTGCCGTGCGCGCATGCCGATCCAGAACTCACGCAGATTGCTCATCGCCGCATACCCGACGAACGCGAACGCGAGGATCGCGTAGATGCTGCGTGCTCCCGCGATGACCGCAATCGCGCCGAGGATCACCGCAGCGATGCCCGGTGGATACAGTCGCTTGCGCGCGTCGGCCCATGTCGTGCTGCCCCATGGAAGCGCGGGCCCCACGCCCATGAGGAAGAGGAGGGCCACCATCGCCGGCAGTGCCATCCGGTTGAAGAATGGCACGCCGACGCTGACTTTGACGCCGCGCACCGCTTCGGCGACGAGCGGATACAGAGTCCCGACGAGCACCGTCAGCATCACAGCGGTGAGGAAGAGGTTGTTGAGCAGGAACACGGTTTCACGCGACGCGGCTCCGCCGAGCTTACCCTTCGTCTGGATGCGTTCCGAGTTGCCGGCTACCAACACCAGCGTCGTTACGAGCACGATCGCGATGAACGAGAGGAAGTAGTAGCCGATCGCGCCCGTCGTGAACGCGTGGACAGACGACAGGATTCCTGAGCGGGTAAGGAACGTTCCGAGGATCGTCAGCACGAAGGTCGCGACGCACAGATTCAACGTCCACAGCCTGAGCATGTTGCGCCGCTCCTGGACCATCACCGAGTGGAGATACGCGGTCGCCGTGAGCCACGGAAGAAACGATGCGTTCTCGACCGGATCCCACGCCCAGTAACCACCCCACCCAAGCACCTCGTACGACCACCACATCCCCGCGATGATGGCGGCAGAGAGAAATCCCCACGACGTAAGCATCCAGCGCCGCGACAGGATGGACCAATCGTTAGTAGCCGCCTCGTTGGAGAAAATGGCGCCCAGGGCGAATGCGAACGGCACCGACATTCCGACGTAGCCGAGGTAGAGCAGCGGCGGGTGAACCGCCATCAGAATGTGATTCTGAAGCAAGGTGTTCGGACCAGGGCCGTCGGCCGGTACCGGCGACACCGGCAGAAACGGATCGGCAGGGCCCACGAGCAGAACCGCGAAGAACGCGGCTACGGCCAGCAGCGTCATCACCGCGTACGGAACGAGGTTTCCCGGGCGGCGACGGTGCAGCGCTACGACGGCTGCCGAATAGAGGCCCAGGACCCAGGCCCAAAAAAGAATCGAGCCTTCGAGCGCGCCCCACAGCGAAATGATGGTGAAGAGCAGAGGCGTGGAGCGGCTGCCCACCGCCGCCACGTACGACACCGAGAAATCATGCGTGACGAGTGCGACAACCATCGACACCGCCGCGATGCTCACCAGCAGGAAGTTCGTGTAGACCGCGCCGTACACCAGCTGGAGCCATTCGCGCCGGCCGGTGCGGATCGCTACGGGAGTGAGGATCGCTCCGAATGCCACCGCCGCCAGCGACACCAGCAACGCATTGTGCGCGATCAGACCGATCACTGGCTCGACTGCTTCATGAGCGTCTTGTACTTCTCGTGCGCTTCCTCGCCCGGTTTCGGCGCGCGATACTCGTTCGAGTGCTTCACCATCAAGCCCGTCGCCTCGAACACTCCGCCCGCGCCTACGCGCCCCTCGACGACGACTCCCATACCGTCACGGAACATCTGCGGCGGAGCGCCCGTCGAGTGCGCCTGCATCTCCCGCGCGCCGTCGGTCACAATGAATCGCAGATCGAGTGTCTGCGCGTTCCACTTCACGGACCCCGGCTTAACCTGCCCGCCGAGACGCACGGGCACGCCGACGCCATCGGTGCCCTTCGCCAGCAGCTCTTGCGGCGTCAAGAAGAACACCACGTTCTTCTCCAGACCACCGAACAGCAGCCACGCGAACACCGCGACGATGACGCCCGCGCCCACGGTTATCCATTTGCGTTTCATTGGTTCGTCCCTCCGCTTAGCTCCCGCGCCATCCTCTCATAATCGGCACGGGCGCGCGCCCCCTTTCGGACAAGGCGCCCAAGATATCCGAGAAGGACAATCCACGTAACCGCGTAAGCCGC
>JBGQIT010000020.1:0-15712 GCA_041498575.1 Gemmatimonadaceae bacterium | reverse complement strand
GCTGAGCTGTGCGAGTTCGCGTGCTCCCTACCGCAAATCGCACCGGGCGAGGTTCTCGAGGTCAGCCGCGGCGTCGAGTGCCGGGTCGAACGATATCCGCTCGGCGTCGTCGCGGCGATCACGCCATTCAACTTCCCGAACATGGTGCCGAACTGGTCGCTCCCAAACGCGATTGCACTCGGCAACTGTTTGATTCTGAAGCCGTCGGAGCTGGTGCCCCTCAGCGCGGGGAAAATCGCGGAGCTGCTCAAGGAAGCGGGATTGCCGGAGGGCGTGCTGCAGATCGTTAACGGGGGCAAGGAAGCGGTTGAAGCGATCTGCGACCATCCGGGAATCGCCGCGATCAGCTTCGTCGGCTCGACCAAGATTGCGAAGGTCGTATATCGCCGCTCTACTGCGACGCTCAAGCGCTGCCTCGCCCTCGGCGGGGCGAAAAACCATCTGATCGTCATGCCGGACGCGGCGAAGGAGATGACGTCGAGCAATGTCGTTGCGTCGATGTCGGGGTGCGCGGGCCAGCGCTGCATGGCGGCGTCGGTGATGGTGGCCGTGTCCAAGACGGACGACATCATCGAGCGCATGGTCGAGCACGCAAGAAAAATCGTTCCAGGGAAGGACATCGGTCCCGTCATCTCAGCCGCCGCAAAGGAGCGAATCGAGAAGTACATCGCCGAAGCGGAAGCGGCCGGCGCGAAGGTTCTGGTGGATGGTCGGCGAGCAGTAGTGAAAGGGAAGGAGAGCGGATATTTCATCGGTCCAACGATCATCGATCACGTGACGCCCGAGATGCGCATTGCGCAGGATGAAGTATTCGGTCCCGTGCTGGTGATCATCCGGGCGAAGGACATCGATGAAGCTCTGAAAATCGAGAACGCATCGCCTTATGGAAATGCAGCATCGGTCTTCACGGAAAGCGGCGGCACTGCCCGATACGTGATGGAGCACGCGAGCGCCGGGATGGTGGGCGTCAATGTGGGAGTCCCGGTTCCGCGCGAGCCGTTCTCGTTCGGCGGCTGGAATGACTCCAAGTTCGGCGTCGGTGATATCACTGGACGCGGCTCGATCGAATTCTGGTCGCAGGCGAAGAAGATGACGACGAAGTGGAACAAGGAAGCGGGAACCAACTGGATGTCCTGATTGGCCTCGCCGCGCGGGAACGCGCGAGGGGCGAAAACAATTCGGAGGCTGTATGGGTGTGGATCGTTCCGTAACGTTTACCGGGATTCGTTTTGAGAATCCTTTTCTCCTGTCGTCGGCGCCACCGACTGAGTCGGAGTCCAACATCACGCGCGCGTTCGAGGCGGGATGGGGCGGTGTCGTCACGAAGACGATCGGGCTACACCCGGTGGTCAACGTTTACGGCGCCAAGGCGAAGTTCATGCGCACGACTCCGGAGGACGCAAACGTCTCCATGAAAAAACGGCCTGGCGCTGCGTTGCATTCTTCGTGGAACTGGGAGCTGATCTCCGACAAGACGTTGGAGTGGTGGGCGCCGCGAATCCGCCGCATCAAGGAAGCGTTTCCGAACAAGGTGCTGATCGCATCGATCATGGCCGGCTCGGGCAACGACAAGGAGCTGAGGCACTGGCAGGAGCTTGCAGAAACGGCGCAGGGAGAAGGCGCGGATGGACTCGAGCTCAACTTCTCATGTCCTCACATGGACCGCCGAGACATGGGGTCCAACATTGGAAAGGATCAGGGACTCTGTTCGGTCGTGACGGAGGCAGTGAAGGAAGTCGCCAAGGTTCCGGTCTGGTGCAAGCTCACTCCCGCGACGGCGGACATCGTCGTCGAGGCGGCGGCGTGCTTCCGCGGCGGAGCGGATGCGATCGTTTCGTCGAACACGTTCCCGTCGATTCCGCTGATCGATCCCGAGACGCTCGAGTTCGAAATCAACGTCGACGGCCTCGTTTCGAGCGGCGGACTTGGTGGACCAGCTATTCTGCCGCTCGCGCTGGCGAAGATGGCATCACTTACCAAGGCATTTCCGGATCGGAGCTTCTCGGGAATCGGGGGCGTATCTGATTTCAATCAGGCTGCGTCTTATTTCCTGCTCGGCTGTGGAACGGTTCAGGTGTGCACTGCCGCAATGCTCGATCAGGCCGTCGGTCCGAACGTGATCAAGCGGCTGCTCTCAGGGCTCGACAAGTTCATCGAGGAGCACGCCAAAGATGGCTGGAAGAGCGTCGAGGACTTCCGCGGCATTCGTCGCGACAGAATCGTGCTCCAATCGGAGATTCGTCGCCCCGATTCATCGGAATACCATTCTGGCTACGAAACGGTGGAAGGATACGCCGCGCCGCAGCCTGAAGTCGCGGCGCGGGCATAGCTCATGACGATCGCGTCCACTTCGCCACCGCGCGCGAGAGCAACGAGCAGCAAAGGAGCAACAGGCGCGCGCGCGCCGCTCGAGATGCCGCCGACTGACCACGTTCCAAAGCCATACGGGGGTCCGTCACGCGCGGAACTTCTCGCGATGCGGAGGAAATACACCAACCCGGCGATCTTTACGCTATATGGTGAACCGCTGCTCATTGTCGAGGGCCACATGCAGTGGCTATTCGATGAAACCGGGAAGCGTTACCTGGACATGTTTGCGGGTATCGTGACAGTTTCGTGCGGACACTGCCATCCCAAGATCGTCGCGGCGATCGAGAAGCAGGCGGAGACGCTCCAGCACGCGACTACGATCTACCTGCATCCCAACTTCCCGCTCCTGGCAAAGAAGCTCGCCTCAAAGATGCCGAAGGGGCTCGACGTAACGTATTTCGTGAACGATGGCAGCGAGGCCAATGATCTCGCGGTTACGATGGCGCGTCTATTCACAGGCAATACGGATGTCATCGCGCTCCGGAACGGTTATCACGGCGGATCACCGAGCTCAATGGGGCTGACATCGCACAACACCTGGAAGTTTCCGGTACCGGGCGCGATCGGAATCCACCACGCCGTTTCTCCCGACCCTTACCGCAGCCAGTTCTCCGGCACGCCCGAGGAGATCGCGTCCAAGAGCGCCGAAGACATACTCGGCATCATTCGCTACTCGACGCCGGGACAGATCGCGGCGTTCATTGCCGAGCCGATTCAAGGTGTCGGAGGGGCGACGCACGGTGCGCGGAATTATCTGAGCGAGGCGTACAAGATCACGCGCGACCATGGCGGTCTCTGCATTGCCGACGAGGTTCAGACCGGCTTCGGACGGACCGGCGATCATTACTGGGGATTCGAGAACTTCGACGTTGTCCCGGATTTCGTTACCATGGCGAAGGGGATCGGCAACGGTGTTCCACTGGGCGCGGTTACGACGCGGATGGATATCGCGCAGGCGCTCACACAGCGCATTCATTTTAACACGTTCGGCGGAAACCCTGTCTGCATGGCCGCCGGGCTCGCGGTGCTCGACGTGATCGACGAGGACGGGCTTCAGGAGAACTCGCGCGTGCTTGGTAAGAGGCTCAAGGACGGATTCAGGGAGCTGGCGAAGCATCAGCCGCTCATTGGCGATGTTCGCGGCATGGGGCTGATGCTCGGAGTCGAGCTTGTGCGCGACAGAAAGACAAAGGAGCCCGCAAAGAAGGAGACGCTGGCAGTGCTCGAGGCGGCGCGGGAGATGGGAGTTCTCGTGGGGAAGGGCGGGCTCGATGGCAACGTGCTTCGCATCAAGCCACCGATGTGTATCACCGCCGAGGATGCGGACTTCACACTGGACGTGCTCGATCAAGCACTCGGGTCGGTCAAGGGTTGATGGCGACAAAAAAAACGGCAAAGCCACAGAGAACGACTAAGCCACAGAGAACTGCAAAGCCGCCCGCTACCAGCGGAAAGCTGCCAGCTCCCAGCTCAGTACGTGCTGTGAGATTCGACACGATCGTAAAGGGCGGGAACGTTGTCACGCCGGCTGGCACCTTCACCGGCGATGTGGGAATAAGTGGCGAAAAGATCACGGCGCTGGGCGTGAATCTCGAAGGCGATAAATCGACGAAGGTGATCGACGCCGCCGGCCACCATGTGATTCCAGGCGTGCTCGATGTTCACGTGCACCTCGAGCTTCCGTTTTGCGGGACGGTATCGGCGGACGATTACCGGACCGGAACCCGCGCCGGCGCGCGGGGCGGCGTGACCACGCTGATCGACTTCGCGATTCCCTACGCTGGCGAATCTCTGAGCCAGGCCGCCGACAACTGGATGAAGAAGGCGGAAGGTAAGTCGCTCATCGACTACACCTTCCACATCTGCATCACCCGCTGGAACGAGCACAAAGATCAGATCAAGGGAATGGTCGATCGCGGCTTCACCACCTTCAAGGAATTCATGATCTATGAATCCGAGGGCTGGCAGTCGGACGACAGGGCAATGTTCGGCACGCTCGAGAAGATGAAGGAATACGGGACAATGTTGCTCGTACACGCTGAGTCGGCGCGTGTGCTCGACGAGCTGATCGCGCGCCATCATACGCCGGAACTCATGAAGAAGTACGGAGCGCGTCTGCATCCGATGACGCGGCCCAACTTCATCGAGGCAGAGGCGATCCAGCGCGCGGTCCAGTGGTGCGAGGCGACGGGCGGCCAGCTCTACATCGTGCACATGTCTACGGGCGAAGGCGCGGACATCATCCGGGCGGCGCAAGCGCGCGGTGTGCCGGTGCTGGCGGAGACGTGCGTTCAGTATCTCGTGCTCGACGATTCCGTGTTCGAGAGAGAGGACGGGCACCTGTACGCGTGCTGCCCCCAACTCAAAAAGCCAAAGGATGTCGAGCGCCTCTGGAAGGGGCTGAAGAGCGGAGAAGTCTCGGTCGTCTCCACCGACACGTGCACGTTCGACCGCGAGCAGAAGGCGATGTGGGGAGGGGACTGGACCAAGATCCCGATGGGAATGCCGGGCCTCGAGACACTGATGCCGCTCACTTACACGGCCGGCGTCCTCGGCGGCAGGATCACGCTCGAGGAGATGTGCACCAAGCTCTCCACCAATCCGGCGAAGATCATGGGGCTGTATCCCCGCAAAGGCGCGATCCAGGTTGGCGCCGACGCGGACATTGCGATCATCCATCCCACGAAAATGGACAAGGTCGATCCCGAGTCGATGGAAACAAATGCCGATTGGTCGCCTTATGAGGGGTGGGATGTCGCCGGCTTCTCGCGCACGACGCTGTCGCGGGGGGATGTGATCGTCGACGATTATCACGTAGTCGGAACGGAAGGACGCGGACAGTGGCTCCCGCGTAAGACCGCGGGCCTGGCATCGTGACGACCGTAGCCGCGGGCGCGACATACGCGCCCGAGGCGGTATCAGTTCCGGAAGACATCAAGGCAAGTCCTCTCTGGAACAAGGATCTCGCGCCGACTCCACTGTCGCGGCGCACGTGGTCCACCTACAACATCGCGGCGTTGTGGATCGGCATGAGCGTGGTCATTACGACCTACACGCTCGCCTCGGGACTGATGCAGGAAGGGATGAACTGGTGGCAGGCACTCATGACGATTCTCCTCGGCAACGTCATCGTGCTCATCCCGATGATTCTCAACGCGCACGCTGGGACAAAGTACGGGATCTCTTTCCCGGTGATGTGCAGGGCGAGTTTCGGAGTGCGCGGGGCCAACATTCCGGCGATGCTCCGCGCGGTTGTTGCGTGCGGGTGGTTCGGCATCCAAACGTGGATCGGCGCGCTGGCGCTCAATACGCTTTTCGTCGCCGCCTGGCCGCGCTGGGCCGCGGTCACTGGAGGCGTCGCCCTGGCATTCGCGCTGTTCTGGCTGCTCCAGGTCGCGATCATCGCCAGGGGAATTGAAGGAATCAAGATGCTTGGCAGCTACGCCGCGCCCTTTCTCCTCTCCGGCGGAATCCTTCTGTTGCTTTGGGGAATTCGCCACGGCGGAGGGTTGGGTCACATCCTGACGGAGTCGCAGCGGCTTCAGGGGCAGAGCGCGAACGTTTCGTTCTGGAAGCTTTTCCCACCCGCACTCACTGCGAATGTCGGGTATTGGGCGACGCTGAGTCTCAACATTCCGGACTTCACACGTTACGCGAGGAGTCAGCGATCGCAGATCACGGGGCAGGCGCTCGGCTTGCCGACGACGATGACAACGTTCGCGTTCATCGGCGTGGCGGTGACGAGCGCGACGATCGTGATCTTCGGCAAGGCAATCTGGGATCCCGTCGTGCTCGTCACGATGATAGGTGGCCCAGCGCTGATAATTCTCGCGGCACTCATCGTGCTCGCCGCCCAGCTGCACACGAACATGGCGGCCAACGTCGTCTCGCCCGCAAATGACTTTTCCCACCTTAGCCCAAAGCGGATCAGTTTCGTGGCCGGCGGAATCATCACGGCGATAATTGGAATTCTGATGATGCCGTGGAAGCTCTACGCGGGCGCGGGCGCGTACATCTTTACCTGGCTGATCGGGTACTCAAGCCTGATGGGCGCGCTTGGCGGAATCCTAATCTGTGACTATTGGCTGTTGAGGAAACAGCGGCTCGATGTGGATGATCTGTTCCGCATGAATGGACGCTACAGCTACTGGGGCGGGGTAAATCCGCGCGCGGTGGTGGCGCTCGTTCTCTCGATTCTTCCCGTCGCGCCCGGATTTGTGCGGGCTGCTGTCACGCCCGGCGGCAGAGTTGCGCATCCTGACTCTTTCGATCAACTCTATTCGTACGCCTGGTTCGTAACGTTCGGCCTCAGTTTTCTGATTTACTGGCTGCTCATGCGGCGCCAGGTAATTGCGGATAACGCGACTTCTACAAAATCATAAGGAGATAGCCGGATGGCGCGTGTCGTAAAGTGTGGTCTCATTCAGGCATCGCATGCGGGCCCCACCGATGCGCCGCTGGAGAAAATCCGCGAAGCCAATATCGAGAAGCATCTAAAATTCCTCGATCAGGCCGGGAAGGAGGGCGTGCAGATCGTATGCATGCAGGAGATCTTCACCGGCCCGTATTTCTGCGCGGAGCAGAATACGAAGTGGTACGACGCGACGGAGAAAATTCCCGACGGGCCGACGACGCGGTTGATGCAGGAAGTCGCGAAGAAGCACTCGATGGCCATAGTGGTTCCGCTCTACGAGGAAGACGAGACAGGCGTCTATTACAATACCGCCGCCGTCATCGACGCAGATGGAACGTATCTGGGAAAGTACAGGAAGAGCCACATCCCCCATACGGCGCCGGGTTTCTGGGAGAAGTTCTATTTCAAACCCGGCAATCTCGGGTATCCGGTCTTCAAGACCCAGTACGCCGACATTGGCGTGTACATCTGCTATGACCGGCATTTCCCCGAGGGGGCGCGCGAGCTCGGGCTGAATGGGGCCGAGATCGTGTTCAATCCCTCGGCGACGGTGGCCGGGTTGTCGGAATATTTGTGGAAGCTGGAGCAGCCGGCGCACGCGGTGGCGAACGCGTTTTTCGTCGGCGCGATCAATAGGGTCGGCTTCGAGCAGCCGTGGAACATCGGCGAGTTTTACGGGCAGAGCTATTTCTGCGATCCGCGCGGACAGTTTCTGGCCCAGGCGTCGCGAGACCGTGACGAGCTGATCACGGCGGAGCTCGATCTCGACAAGATCCGCGAGGTCAGGAACGTCTGGCAGTTTTACCGGGACCGCCGACCCGAAACTTACGGTGGGCTTTGCAAGTTGTAGAACCGCAACTGAAAAAAGAACTGCCAATGACGACTACCGGCCGGGGCTGATGGCGGGCCGGCTGTGGGCTGCGCGCTGGCTGTTCCTTGGCGGTGATTATGGACAGTGGGCGTAGGAAGCGATCACGGCCATCGCACGCCCCCTGCGCCAGCTCGCGGGCACCAAACAGCCTGCCCGTAGCCATCGGCCGGCACGCCAACAGCACCCGGCCGGTAGTCTTCAGTTGCAGTTAGCCAGAAGGTAAATTCGCGGAATGAGCTCTGATTTCGAGATCGACAAGGACATCCGCCGCGCCTCGACGCTGCCGGCTCGCGTCTACTCGGACCCCGAGTATTTCGAGCTCCAGAAGGATCGTGTCTTCGCGCGGAGCTGGCAGTGGGCCGGCGATGCCGCGCGGGTAAAGGCACCCGGGCGTGTCGCGCCGTTTACGCTTCTCGACGGATGTCTGAATGAGCCGCTCGTCCTCACTTCCGATGATGAAGGCACAGTGCGCTGCCTGTCGAACGTCTGCACTCATCGGGGCGCGATCGTGGTCGAAGGCGAGGGACACGCCCGATCTCTTCGTTGCAGGTATCACGGACGCAAATACGCGCTCGATGGCAAGTTCGTCTCGATGCCGGAATTTGAAACGACCGTCGGTTTCCCCTCGGAGAAAGACAATCTCCCGCAGTTGCCGCTGGAGCGTTTCGGCCCTCTGCTCTTCAGCGGCCTCGCTCCGGAGATGCCGTTCGACGAATGGATCGCCCCGGTGCGCGAGCGTGTGTCGTTCATGCCGCTCGCCGAGTTCGTGCGTGACAACGTGACGTCGCAGGACTACCTGATCAATGCCAACTGGGCGCTCTATTGCGACAATTATCTCGAGGAGTTCCACATCCCGTACGTGCACGCGGGATTGGCGGAGAAGCTCGATTACTCCGGGTATCGCACCGAGAGGTTCCGTTACGGAAACCTTCAGCTCGGAATCGCCAAGGCCGGTGAGCCAGCGTTCGATCTGCCGAAAGGACATCCCAACGCCAGCGAGCGTGTAGGCGCGTTCTATTTCTGGCTGTTCCCGAACATCATGTTCAACTTCTATCCGTGGGGACTGTCGCTCAACGTCGTCACACCGCTCGCCGTGGGACGCACGAGGGTTTCGTTTCTTTCCTACGTCTGGAATCCCTCTCTCCGCGAGAGCGGCGTTGGCGCTGGACTGCACCGCGTCGAGATGGAAGACGAGGAAGTCGTCGAGTCGGTGCAGCGTGGTGTTCGCTCCCGACTCTATGATCGCGGGCGCTACTCCGAGCGGCGTGAGGTGGGAACGCACCACTTCCACGAGCTCCTCGCCGATTTCATGCGCCGTCCTCTCGCTTCGAATGGGTCTTCGCCGCTGACACCTCGCGCGTGACAGAGGTTGCCGAGGGCGATGCGGTCCGGAGCGCGCCCTCAGTGCGACCCACCCGAACTCTCCTCACAGTACTCGGCGTTGCATTCGGCCTATCGGTAATCGTTGGTAACACGATCGGTTCCGGAATTCTTCGCACGCCGGGCCAGGTCGCGCAGCTGCTTCCCAATTCGGTGCTGTTCCTCGGTGTCTGGGTACTCGGCGCCGTGTACGCACTGCTCGGCGCCAACGGACTGGCTGAGCTGGCGACGATGATGCCGGAGTCGGGTGGTTATACCGTTTATCTCCGGCGTGCGCTCGGACTCTACGCCGGCTTCGTCATCGGCTGGAGCGATTGGCTATCCACCTGCAGCAGCGCGGCCCTCGCGGGGCTCGTGATCGGCGAGTACACAACCATTCTGGTCGGCGCATCAGCATCGCTCGGTCCGGTGATCGGCTCGAGTGTGATTCTTTTCCTGGCGGTGCTCCAATGGCGCGGCATCAAAGAAGGAGGTCTGGCGCAGAATCTCACCGCGATTGGAAAAACGGTCGCGTTCGCAGTGCTGATCGGAGCGTGCTTCCTCCTGGGGCGTGGATTTCAATCGAGCCAGGGATCGGCTGTGCCGACAGGCCTCACTCTTTTGGCAGCGCTGGTGGTGGCGATGCAGTCGGTGATTTTCACCTATGACGGCTACAACGGCATCGTTTATTTCTCGGGTGAGCTCAAGAATCCGGCTCGCGACATTCCGCGCTCCATCTTCGGAGGCGTGCTAGCAGTCGCGATCATCTATTTGCTCGTCAACGTTGGATTCCTCTACGTGCTTCCGCTCAGCAGAATGGCCGGCGACCCACTGGTTGCGGCAACGGCGGCGAAGGAGATGTTTGGCCCGAGAGGCGACACCGTAATAAGAGCTATCACGATCGTGTCGCTGCTAAGCGCGTTGAATGCCTACCAGCTGATGACGCCGAGGGTCATGTACCGACTGAGCGTCTTTGGATTCTTCTCGCCGGGCCGATACGTGAATTCAGGCGGCACTCCGGCAATCGCGCTGCTGCTCAGTACGGTAGTTATCCTGGCACTTGTCCTTACCGGCACCGTTCAGATCGTGCTGGCAGTCACAGCGTTCTTCTTTGTGGCGCAGTACGCGTTGGTGTTCCTGACCCTGTTCATCCTGCGAAGAAAGGAGCCAGACTCTGCGCGTCCGTTCCGGGCGAAGGGTCACCCATGGACCACCGGGCTGTTCCTGATTTTCTCGGTGGCGTTTCTCGTCGTTGATGTCTTCACTGATACTCGAAACAGCGTGTACTCCCTATTTCTGCTGGCGCTGAGCTGGCCGGTGTATCGGCTGATGCGGCCGAAGACTGCAGACGTCTAGCGCGAGCGATGCATCAGTCGGCGTGACGGGCCAAGAATAAAACCTCGCCCGCCGGACACGGTTGCGGATGCACGGAGCGTAAAGCCTCTCGCTTTGCGTTCGTACCTCGATTCCATTCGAACCAGCGCCGCTCGCTGGTTCCGCGTCGGCAACGAACGGCTGCTACGACGTTTGCTGCATCCGTCGGACTGAGCTCAGCTCTTCTGGAGAGGAGCGTTGGTATGGCGTCGCTGGAGAGCCGGCGCGCGTAGTCCAGATCGAATTTTCCTGTCTGCACTGCCCGGTCGACGTTACGGTTGACGATCCACGCTTCGAAATTCCAGAAGACGAGCACCGTGAAGACGCCCAGTGCGATCTCGGCAACGCGCCGGCCGAAGGCGATCGAGATGCCGCCGCGCGCGACCTCGAGTGCGAGCGCGATCAGTACGAGCGACATGACCACCATATATGCCTGAGCGAACAAGCGGGCAGTCGTGAATCCGTAGGCCTGCTCATAGAGAATCACGCGACGGAATGCGGAGAAGAGGATCAACTCCAGCGCGACGAGCAGGGCGATCTCGAGCCTCATCATCATCATCCGATCTCGCTCACCGGTGGTCGAGGGACGGGCGTATTCGAGAACCAGAATCATCGCACCAACGATCGTGGCGGCGAATGAGAGCTCTCCGAAACCACGCCGCGCGTATTCGGCGAAGGTGACGCCGCTGTCGAGAACAACCGGCGGTGGCTGAATGAAGTACGAGACCTGTAGCAGGACGAAGAGCCAGAGCACAACCGCCGCGCTCCAGAGCATCATCCGCTGTTCAGTGATGCCGACAGTTGATGCTTGGTCGAGTCCTCGAATGTTGGGCAGCGCCGGCTCGATCTGACGCGACGAAATGGAATTCGCACCGAGTGTGATCGAGAGCAGGAACAAGAAAAAGATGAGCCGGGGCGGAAAGGACCAGTCGGGTAGCCACGCCGAAATCCGGTCGGTGCCCCATTGAATCACAGGATCCGCGCTGCCGAAGAGAACGATCAGCACGATGATGAGGGGCACGGAGAGCAAGGTGCCTCTGATGAGCGACCGGGATCTTGGCGAGGAAGTGAAGCGGGGAGCATCCGCGGCCTGGTAGGCGGTTGCGCGCCAGACGCGGAACGGAGCGAGGAAGGGAACCGCCAGGAGGAGCTTTGCCGAGAGTGCGCTCCAGGACTCTGAGCCGATGGAGATGATGGCGAGTCCAAGGAGCATGGCATCGCTGAGGAGGACGAGGACGTGAATGAAGTCGTTGTCGCTGAGGGCGAAGCCGAAGCTGAGGAGCGTGGCCCAGGTGAGCAGTACTGCGAGTGGGGTTTCGACTTTTTTCCGCGTTATAAGTCTCGAGACGACGACGGAGACAGACGCCGCCGCGACCCAGAGCGGCCAGTTGATGCCTGGCTCGGCGGAGAAGAGAAAAGCAGCGCCCAGTGCTGAGGTAAGGACTGCGGCGGTCCAGATAACTGCTGTAGTGTTATCTCGCATTGGTCATGGTTGGGTGCAGAGTACTTTATGACATAAAGTAGGACGATGCAAGGGGCATTCATGTAACCTGCAACTGAACTGGTGCCGGGCTGACAACTATAACTGAACGGGTGCCAGGCGTCAGTGGCATAGATGCCAGTTCGATAGTTTACTACGCCCTGACTTACCGCCGTGGCGTGACAGCCACTGCTTGTGCCCGCATGGCGACTAGTGAAGTCCCGGCGTCGTGAACTAATCACTGCCAACTACGCTACTGACGTCTGGCACCCGTTCAGTTGCAGCTGTCAGCGGTCCGAACCCAGACCCGAATTCCGTCTACGCGGGTCCATTGACTTAGCCTCGTTTCGGAATACCTTTACAAGGCTATGGCGGAACGCAGTTTACCGCGCCCGCTTTACACTAAAATTTGATCGCCGAATCAGCCCGCTCGCGCGGGCACCCGCCTTAAGCCGGCGGTCGGCGCGCCTCG
Organism: Gemmatimonadaceae bacterium; assembly: GCA_041498575.1. Taxonomy (GTDB): domain Bacteria; phylum Gemmatimonadota; class Gemmatimonadetes; order Gemmatimonadales; family Gemmatimonadaceae; genus UBA4720. The sequence continues at coordinate 3,372 of JBGQIT010000020.1, read as the reverse complement.
AGTCCCCACCTGCGAACCAGTTGCGGGTGCACCCGGCGGCAGCGGATGGATACCGGTCCCGTTCAGGGACGCCATGGTCCACCCGCGTTTTTGTTGAATTGAGACGACCGGCTCCAGCTGTTTGGAGCGGCAACCATAGAGAGAGTTTTTCAGAGATCATGGCACGGCACACCCCGCTCGACCGCTACCGTAATATCGGCATCATGGCCCACATCGATGCCGGGAAGACGACAATGACAGAGCGCGTCCTGTATTACACCGGCAAGACCCACAAAATCGGAGAGGTGCATGAAGGCACCGCGACGATGGATTGGATGGAGCAGGAACAGGAGCGCGGCATCACCATTACGTCCGCCGCGACTACCGCGTTCTGGACGCGTAACGGGATCGAGTACCGCATCAACATCATCGACACGCCGGGTCACGTCGACTTCACCGTCGAAGTCGAAAGATCGCTGCGCGTCCTCGATGGCGCGGTGACGCTGCTCGATTCTGTCGCGGGTGTAGAGCCGCAGACGGAAACCGTATGGCGCCAGGCCGACCGCTACCGTGTACCGCGCCTCATCTTCGCCAACAAGATGGACCGCGTCGGGGCCGATTTCGATCGCTGTATGCGCATGATCAAGGATCGCCTCACCAAGAACGCGTATCCGATTCAGCTTCCTGTTGGAACCGGTGAAACTTTTACCGGCCACATCGACGTCATCGAGCGCAAGCAGTACATCTTCGACGACGAGTCGCTCGGCAAAAAGTTCGAGATTACGGAAGTTCCCGAGGAGTATCGCGAGGCGATGGAGAAGGCCCGTCACGACGTGATCGAGGCCGCCGTCTCGCACGACGAATCTCTGATCGAGAAGTATTTCAGAGGCACGGAGCTGACGGTCGAGGAGATTCGGCACGCGATCAGAAGCTCGACGGTCGGTGGATTCATCGTTCCAGTGCTTTGCGGCGCCGCATTCAAGAACAAGGGCGTGCAGGCGATGCTGGACGCGGTGGTCGACTTTCTTCCATCGCCAGAGGATGTGCCTGCCGTCGAAGGGCATCTGTCAAACGGCGAGCCGGCTGAGCGACACCCGAAGGACGATGAGCCGTTCGCGGCTCTCGCGTTCAAGATCGCGACTGATCCATTCGTCGGTAAGCTGACGTTCTTCCGCGTGTATTCCGGCGTCCTGAATTCCGGCTCCTACGTCTACAACGCGACCAAGGACAAACGCGAGCGCGTCGGACGTCTGCTCCAGATGCACGCCAACAAACGGGAAGAGATCCAGGAAGTTCTCGCCGGTGATATTGCCGCGGCAATCGGACTCAAGGACACGCGGACCGGCGATACGATGACGATGGAAGATTCGCCGATCATCCTCGAGGCGATGAAGTTCCCGAATCCCGTCATCGACGTCGCGATCGAGCCGAAGACGAAGGCCGACCAGGACAAGCTGGCGATCGCACTACAGAAGCTGTCCGAGGAAGATCCGACTTTCCACGTGCACTCCGATCAGGAGACGGGCCAGACGATCATCTCCGGGATGGGCGAGCTCCACCTCGAGATCATCGTCGACCGCATGCAGCGCGAGTTCAAGGTCGATGCGAACATCGGGCGACCGCAGGTCGCGTATCGCGAGACCATCAAGAAGCGCGTCGAGAAAGTGGAAGGAAAGTTCATTCGCCAGTCGGGCGGTAAGGGTCAGTACGGACACGTGGTGATCAACATCGAGCCGGCGAAGCAGGGCGAAGGGTTTGTATTCGAGGACAAGATTGTCGGCGGAACGATTCCGCGTGAGTTCATCAAGCCGGCGGAGCAGGGAATGCGCGAAGCGCTCGAAGGTGGAGTGCTCGCCGGTTATCCGATGGTCGATGTGAAGGCCGAGCTGGTCTACGGCTCCTACCACGACGTCGACTCCAGCGAAATGGCGTTCAAGATCGCGGGATCGATGGCGATCAAGGAAGCGGCGAAGAGAGCCGGTGCGATCATTCTCGAGCCGATCATGAAGGTAGAAGTCGTCTCTCCCGATCAGTACATGGGCGACGTGCTCGGCGATCTCTCATCGCGGCGCGGTAGAATCGGCGGCATGAACCAGCGCGGCGAGGCACAGGTGATCGATGCTCAGGTGCCGCTGTCGGAAATGTTCGGCTATTCTACGAAGCTGAGGTCGATGACCCAGGGAAGAGCCGTCTACTCGATGGAGTTCGCGCACTACGAGGAAGTACCGAAATCGAAGGCCGAAGAAATCATCAATAAAGTCACCACAAAGGCGAGATAAGAATGAGCAAAGAGAAATTCAATCGTACGAAGCCGCACGTGAACGTGGGAACGATTGGCCACGTCGATCACGGGAAGACGACTCTGACGGCGGCGATCACTGCCATCCAGTCGAAGAAGGGACTGGCGTCGGCAGTAGCGTTTGACCAGATCGACAAGGCTCCCGAGGAAAGGGAGAGAGGCATCACGATCGCGACGGCGCACGTGGAGTACGAGTCGGAAAAGAGACACTACGCGCACGTCGACTGCCCGGGCCACGCCGATTATGTGAAGAACATGATCACGGGTGCCGCCCAGATGGACGGCGCTATCCTCGTGGTAAGTGCGGCTGATGGCCCGATGCCGCAGACGAGAGAGCACATCTTGCTCGCCAAGCAGGTGAACGTGCCCTACATCATCGTGTTCATGAACAAGGTGGACATGGTGGACGACCAGGAGCTCCTGGACTTAGTCGAGCTGGAAGTGAGAGAGTTGCTCTCGAGCTACGACTTCCCGGGCGACGACACGCCGATCATCAAGGGCTCGGCGCTCAAGGCTCTGGAGTCAGGGGACCCCAATAGCGAGTACGGGAAGAAGATCGGCGAGCTCATGGACGCGCTGGATAACTATATCCCGCAGCCCAAGCGAGAGACCGAGAAGCCCTTCCTGATGCCCGTGGAAGACGTGTTCTCGATCACCGGCAGAGGTACCGTAGCAACGGGACGAATCGAGAAGGGGAAGATCAAGGTTGGAGAGGAAGTGGCTCTTATCGGCTTCAACTCGGACAAGAAGACCGTTATCACTGGCGTCGAGATGTTTAGGAAGCTTCTGGACGACGGCCAGGCAGGTGACAACGTGGGACTCCTCTTGAGAGGTATCAACAAGGAGGATGTAGAGCGAGGTATGGTGTTGGCCAAGCCGGGCTCGATCACGCCGCACGCCAAGTTCAACGCCGAGGTCTACGTATTGACCAAGGAAGAGGGCGGGAGGCACACGCCGTTCTTCAAGGGATACCGGCCGCAGTTCTTCTTTAGAACGACGGACGTGACGGGGAGCGTAGAGCTTGCTGAAGGGATGGAGATGGTGATGCCGGGTGACAACGTTCAGATGACGATCGAGCTGATCACGCCGATCGC
>JBGQIT010000019.1:0-15826 GCA_041498575.1 Gemmatimonadaceae bacterium | reverse complement strand
CCCGAACGGGCAAGCGACGACATCAGCTCGAAGATCGCCATCTCGTGGGCGACATCGAGGAACGTCGTCGGCTCGTCGAGCACGAGGGCGGGAGACTTCTGCGCGAGAGCCCGGGCGATGCGGACGCGCTGCCATTCGCCGCCGGAAAGCGCGTCGGTGTCCCGGTCGGCGAGCTCTTCCACCCCGGCCTGCGACAGGGCCTCGTCCACCGCCAGTTGGTCCTCTTTTGATGGCGCACGCCAGAGACCCAGGTGCGGATAGCGTCCGAGAAAGACGTACTCGCGCACCTGGACCGGAAATGCCGCCTCTTCCCGCTGCGGAACGACAGCGACGTTTCGCGCCAGCTCGGCGTACGAGAGCGACCGCACGTCCCGACCGTCAAGGGTGGCCGACCCGCGAGGGACGTCGGCGCGCCGTAGCAACGCTTTCACGATAGAGCTCTTGCCAGAACCGTTGGGCCCAGCGAGCGCGGTGAGCTTGCCGCGCGCGCTGACGAAGCTGACACCGTCGACCGCGTTCAATCGCGCGCCGGCGTACGAAACGACGAGGTCTCTGAACTCGATCACGACGTACGCCGGAGCTGGACGAGAAAGAACGGAACGCCGAGCAGCGCCGTGATCGCGCCCAGGGGCAGCTCGGTCGGCGCCGCGACCGTGCGCGCCGCGAGATCCGCGGCGACGACGAGCGTCGCACCGATCAGTCCGGCCGCGAGCACGAGCGGGCGGTGAGCACGCAATCCCATTCTTCTCGCAATGTGGGGGACGACCAGACCCACGAATCCGATGAGTCCCGCGGCGGAGACGGTCGCGGCAGCGAGGAGCGCTGCGAGCAGGAAAGCTCGCCGTCCGGATCGTTCCGCGTCGACACCAAGCGACGCCGCCGTATCCTCTCCGAGAGAGAGCACGTCGATCTCTCGCGCCCAGTAGACCAGCGCTCCCCCGGCGACGAGTATGCTCAGCGCCAGCCACGAGACACGGCGCCAGGTCGCATCTGCCGCGGATCCCATCATCCACCAGAGAGCGCCGCGGATAGTATTGGGCTCGGCTCGCGCGAGCGCCACCATGATCGCGGCATTCGCGAACGCTCCAACGATCACGCCGGCAATGAGCAGTGTTCGCACATCAGCTCGTGTGCTTCTCCCACCAACCCGGGCAACCGCAAGCGCGACGAACACCGCGGCAATTCCGCCGGCGAACGCCGCGAGCGTGATCATGGCGTCGCTCGAGACGCCCAGCGCGACCGCTATGACGGCGCCAACAGCGGCGCCACCGGAAACGCCGAGCAAGTACGGTTCAGCCAGCGGGTTGCGGAGAGCGCCCTGTAGGGCGGCGCCACTCGCGCCCAGTCCCACGCCGACCAGCGCGCCGAGCACCACGCGCGGTAGTCTCAGGTCGCGCACGATGGCGATGGCAGTCGGATCGCCTCGTCCGCGCAGCGCATCAATCACGGCCGCGAGCGACACCGACACGGCACCCCGCGCGACGGCGATCATCGCTGACGCGAGTAGCGCCACGATGAGCCCCAGCCAATACCAGCCGCGAAACTGCTTCACCGAACCGTACCCGGGTGGAACAGACTCGCGAGCGAGACCGCGGCCTCGCCGAGACGAACGGACGGTCGCGCCACGAGCAGCGTGTCCACTACCAGGATTTTCCTATCCCGGGCCGCGCGGACGATGCCCCAGCGAGGGTCGGATTTGATCTGCCTCGCTCCGATCGGTCCCGCCAGAATGAAATCAGGATCCCGTCGCGCGACGTCCTCGAGGGATATCTCCGCGGACGGGCTCCTGATGTCAGCGTAGACGTTCCTGGCTCCGGCAATGTCGACGAGCTCGTTCATGAAGCTGCCGGCCCCGATGGTAATGAGCGGGGCGTCCCAGATGTGCCAGAACACCGTTGGTCGTGAGCTCCCCTTCGTCGCGGCTTGCACGCGTTCGAGCGTGTTCTGGACCGAGTCGATCACTGTCCGGGCGCGTGAGGAATCGTGGAGAATCGCGCCGAGGAGAGAAACGGTGCGTCGAAAGTCCGCGATGTGGTCAATTCTGAGAGAAAGAGTGTTGACGCCCGCCGCTCGAAACCGTTCGGCGGCCGGCCTGTTGTCCTGGCTCGCGTAGAGGATCACCAGGTCCGGATGCGCGCCGAGCACTACTTCGATGTTGGGACGCATCCCGTCTCCGAGAGCAGGGATCAGCTTCGCGGAATCGGGCCAGAGATCGTACTTCGTGCGCCCCACGAGTCTGGTGCCGGCGCCCAATGTGAAAACGATCTCGGTCGTCGCGGGGTTGAGAGAAACGATTCGCGTTGGCGTCGCACCAATCCGAACCGGGTCTCCGAAGTCATCGCGCACGGCGGCGACTTCGCGGCTCGACTTCTCACACGCGGTGAGCGCGAGTGCGAAGAAGAGGCAACATTGAATTGATCGAGGGCGAAAAAACAAAAAACGGACACTCCTACCCGAGGAATGCCCGCAACGAGCACGCGCCAAAACGACGCCTGACCGCCACCAGGACCTCCCCCGAGGTTCTGTGAAAGTGGCGCGGACGAGAGTCGTCTCCTGGCTCCGGGCCGCTGGACTCACCTTCCCGACTGCTCCTGCAGTCAGTGGCGTTACGAGTCTGCGTTATTGCCCGTTACAGTGGCGGGGCCGCACCGGCGTTGCACCGGTTTCCGTGGCTCCCGTCCGCGATCAATTATTGGGCGAAGCTATCTACGTCGAAGCGCGCGCGCAAGCGCCAGGATCATGGCGCCTCCGATCAAGAGCGTAAGCGCAACGAGATAACGCGGATCGATCGATCGCGTCGTCGGCGGAGGCGCCGGAAGATCTATCACCGCCACGGATTTCTCGGGCATGTCCGAGGCGAGGAAGCGGCGGAAGTTTCGCTCGTCGACGGTAACCGGGTCGACTTCCTTCAAATGGGGACCGCTGACGCTACCCGCTTTTTCCTCGATCAGTATTTCGTAGATCCCTGTCTCGGTCTCGGCCGGAAGCTTGAGAGGGAATGACTGTGCGGGCAGCGAGTAGGAGAAAGACAGCTGCTTGATTCCAGGCGCCAGGGGCGCAAAGACGCTGACGACGCCGTTCGCGTAGGAGACTGCCGCGGCGGAGATATCGCCCTGGCTAACCTTGAAATCGGCGGCTCCGGGAACGATGTGAGTTTGCCACGTTGCACTCGCCGGATTGTCGGCGACCGCGACCCGCGTGACGGAGCTGTCGTTGGAGAGATCGTAGACCTCGACGATCGATCTGCGCGCATTCGCATCAGCGGCCGACACCACCACGTGGTGCCCGCGCAAGCTCATCGGAACATGGCCCGACGTCGTATCGAACACGGTGATCTCGCCATCATCGCCGGTCACCCTTCCCTCGGCGAGAGGTTGAGTAAAATAGGCAATCCCGTCGTGCGAAGCCGAGACAAAATAGATGGCGTCCGCACTTCCGGTCCGTGCGTATTTGAAGGAGTAGCGTCCGCGAGAATCCGACCGAACAGAGTCGAGTGGACCAGCGCTGTCCGGTCCAACGCGGTGCAGAACGACCCACGCTCCGCTCACCGGATCCATGCGCTGGCCACCAGGACGCAGGATCCGTCCGGACACCTGTTGCGGAACCGATGGGAGTGCGGCCTGCAGGAGGAGCAGGACCGCAAGTTTACATATTGAACTTCCCAAAATCTTCGGGTCGCAGGTTCTCGAGGTACTCCTTCAACTGGTCGGCCGACATCTCGTCCGACGGCTCGGCCAGCGTTTCCGGAGGGGTCTGCCCTTCCTCGAGGAGAAGCGCGGTGAGAAGACTCTCCTGCGCGAAGATCGGCGCTTCGAATCTGAGCGCAATCGCGATGCTGTCGGAGGGACGCGCGTCGATGTGCACCGCGCCGGAGTCCCGCGCAATGTGAAGCTCCGCGTAAAACGTGCGGTTCTCGACCTTGGTAATGTTGACTCGGCGAAGAGTGCCACCCATGCCGATGATGAGATTCTTGCAGAGGTCGTGGGTGAGCGGCCGCTCACGCTTGAGCTTGTTCATCTCGATCACGATCGATTCCGCTTCCGGCTGCCCGATCCAGATCGGTAGCAACCGCGCCCCGCCCTTCTCCTGCAGAATCACAACGTAGGAGTTGGTGGAGCGATCGAGACCGAGGCGCATCACTTCGACTTCGACGAGTTGCATCAAATCAAGTTAAGACGTTGTGGGCGGAAAGTGGAAAAGCTGGCCACCAGAAGCGGCCAGCTTTTCTTACACCATCGGCCGTGGAACGCTGCCTACTTCCCCTCTACTGCCTTCCGCAATTCCGACACGCGATCCAGGCGCTCCCAGGTGAAGAGCGTTCCCTTGCCGTTCTTCTTCGGGGCGCGGCCGAAATGCCCGTAGGAGGAGGTCGGGCTGTATATAGGCTTCCTCAGATCGAGGGCCTCGATGATTCCCTTGGGCGTCAAGTCGAAGCATTTCCGGACAGCTTTCAGGATTGCAGTCTCGGGAACGGTGTTAGTGCCGAAGGTATCGACGTTGACGGATACTGGCTCGGCGACTCCGATTGCGTACGCCACCTGGACCTCGCATCGGCGGGCTAGTTTGGCTCCGACGATATTCTTGGCGACCCAGCGCGCGGCGTAGCAGGCGGAGCGATCGACCTTCGAGGGATCCTTGCCGCTGAAGGCGCCGCCGCCGTGACGGCCCATGCCGCCGTACGTGTCGACAATGATCTTGCGGCCGGTAAGGCCGGCGTCGCCCTGAGGACCTCCGATGACGAAGCGTCCCGTAGGATTGATGTGGAACTTGATGTTCTTGTCGCGCAGCTCCTTCGGGATCACCGGCTCGATCACCTCGAGGATGATCGCCTCGCGGAGCTTCTTCGTCGAGATGTCCTCCGAGTGCTGCGTCGAGACAACGACGGTCTCGACTCCTATCGGAATAAAGTCCTCGTAGAGAACCGTGACCTGCGCCTTGCCGTCCGGTCGAACCCAGCTTCCTTCCTTGGACCGGCGGAATGCGGCGAGCCGTTCAGTGAGGCGGTGCGCGAGTTGAATCGGCATCGGCATCAATTCTTCGGTTTCGTCACTCGCGTAGCCGAACATCATGCCCTGGTCGCCCGCGCCTCCGTGATCCACGCCCTGGGCGATGTCCGGCGATTGCTTGTCGATGGTGCTGATGACGGCGCAGGTCTTGGAATCGAATCCCATGCCGGCGTCGTTGTAGCCAATCCGGTCGATCGTGGAACGCACGATCTCGGGAACGTTGACGTATGTCTTGGTGGTGATCTCGCCGGCAACGCAGGCGAGTCCGGTCGTGACGAGCGTCTCGCAGGCGACTCGCGCCATGGGATCGTCTTTCAGTATTGCGTCTAGAATTGCGTCCGAGATCGCGTCCGCGACCTTGTCAGGATGACCTTCGGTGACGGATTCGGATGTGAACAGATGTCGATCGAGCACGAAATTCCTCTGGGGAATATGAGGATGATCGGTGGCAACGGTCGCACGCCGTACTATTCGTGCGCCGAGGATGTTTTAGCCCCACCGGAGCCTTCGAAGATATTTCCCTCGTCGAGGCTGGGCAACCCATCCCGCAAAAATGGAGCATCACCGAAAGCCGTCAGCAGGCGTCGGCGCAGCTCTCCTTCGGCCTCCCGGGCGGTCCTGGACTCGAGCGCGGCGTTGGCAGCTTCGGCGGCGACGCTGACGCTCACGCCCCGGACGATGCGCTTGACTAATGGAACCGCCCTGCCGGCGACGCTCAGACACCGGACACCAAGGCCGATAAGGGCGAACGCCATTAGTGGCTGAGATGCCATCTCGCCGCAGACGGCGACCTCCAGACGATGGGCAACGCCGACATCGACGATGCGCTTGATCAGAGTCAGCACCGCGGGGTGGAGGGGGGTAAAGCGCGAGGCGAGGTTCGCGCTGCCTCGATCCACAGCGAGGGTGTACTGCACCAGATCATTGGTGCCGATGCTGAGGAACGACACGTCGTCGACGAGTGTGTGCACGGAAAGCGCGGCGGCCGGCGTTTCTACCATCACTCCAAGAGGCAGATCGTGCCGATACTGCACTCCTCTGGCGTCGAGCTCGCCAGCCGCTTCGTTCAGCAGGTGCTTCGCCTGTTTCACCTCATCGAGCGTGATAATGAGCGGAAACATGATTCTGACGTCGCCGTGCATCGCCGCCCGCAGCAGCGCTCGGAGCTGTGTCTTGAACAGCTCGGGCTCGTCGAGGCACATTCTGATCGCGCGCCAGCCGAGGAATGGGTTGGGATCCGTGGGGGAACTGCCAATCGGAAGCGTGTCGCCGCCGACATCGAAGGTGCGAATCACCACGGGCCGCCCACCGAATGCCTGGACCACATGCCGATAAGCGCGATACTGCTCTTCTTCGTCGGGCATCGTCGCCCGCCCCACGACGAGGAACTCGGTGCGCATGAGGCCTACACCCTCGGCACCACTGCGCGCAGCGAATTCAGCCTCTTCCGGAAGATCGACGTTAGCCCGCAGTGTCACCCAATGGCCGTCGAGCGTTACCGAATCGGCGACCGCCAATGCCTGCAGCTCCTTGTCCTCCAGAGCTTCGACGGCGCGGCGCTCCCTGTAGATCCTGATTTGTCCCGGGGTAGGGTTGATGACCAGAACGCCAGAAGTTCCGTCGAGAATCACGTGCTCGTTGCCGCTTAGCAGCTCGGTCGCATCCCGAAGTCCGACGACCGCCGGCAAGCCGAGCGATCGCGCCAAAATCGCCACGTGCGACGTACGCGTACCCGCATCCGTCGCGATGCCGACGATCGCCTCGCGATCGAGCTGCACAGTGAGACTCGGCGTGAGATCGTGAGTGACGAGAATCCTGTTGGATCCTTTCGGCAAATCGACGGGATCGTGATCCGGGAGGCCGAGCAGGATCGACAACACCCTGATGTGCACGTCGATCAGGTCGCCGACTCTTTCGCGCAGCAGCGGCCGCGCGTGACTGGCGAACTGCTGCCGCCACTCGAACAAAACGAGGTCGAACGCCTTCTCGGCGCCGAGGTTCTGCTGTATCAGCTCTTCGACCTGTCGCAGAAGCTCGCCGTCCTCGAGTATCGAGAGCTGGACATCGAAGATCGCGGCTTCTTCCGGGCCGGCGTGCTTCTCGGCGCGCGCTCGCACGTGGCGGAGCCGCTCTCTCGCCTCTTCCAGCGACGCATGGAAGCGCTTCACTTCGCCGCGTATCGCTTCGTCGGGAATGATGCGGTGCCGCACGTCCGGAACTTCCCACTTGAGAAGGTGGACGAGTCCGTCCACGATTCCCGGAGAAGCCGGCACGCCCGCGATTCCCTTGGCCACTAGCTCTCTCCGAACTTGTTCGCGATCACGGTCGTCAGGGCGTCCAGCGCTGCTTCTGCGTCATCGCCGGTGGCACGAAGGACGATCGTGGCGCCGTTTTCCGCCGCCAGCATCATCACGCCCATGATGCTCTTGGCATTCACCTCGAGGTCATCGCGCACGATTATGACATTGCTCTTGAATTTCCCAGCCGTCTTCACGATCTCGGCGGCAGGGCGAGCATGTATCCCCAGCTTGTTGACGATCTTTACTTCGCGCTCAGGCATCAGGTCAGGACCGAGTAGAGAACGAACACCGCGAGAACTCCAAGAGCGATACGCCAGCCTTCCGCGCGCTCTCGGAGCCGCGCCAGCAGCAGAATTCCAATCAACGCCGCCACGATGATTCCACCGACCAGCGCGCGGCCCGGACCCGCGACACGCTGAAGGGCGAGGGGCAGCGCCATGCCGGCCACCAGCGCAGCGGCACTTCCGATGTACTGGGGCCCCTGCCGAAGCACTGGATTCCCCAGCGCCGAGGCGACGTTCAACCCGCGAGCGAGACCGATGCGAAGTCCCCATGCCCTGAGAAGTAAGTGTCCGGCATTGTACAACAGCAGAAATGTACCAACGACCCCTAATGGGGAGCCGCCGGCTCCGTAGATGCCGATCCCGACGAGAGAGCAGAAAGGCAGCCAGCTGGCCCAGACGAGTCGGTCACCAACACTTCCGAGGGGCCCGGCGAGCGCCGTTCGAAAGCGTTCGATTTTCGTAGGGTCGACTCCGTCGAGCTCAGCGCGGACAAGCGCGCCCACGGCAACCCCGGCCAGATACGGATGCGCGTTGAAGTAGCGCGATTCGCGCGCCAGCGCGGCTCGATACTCGGGTCCGTCAATTCCCCCGGGCAAATACCTGAGCGCGGGCTCCATGACGAAGCCGATGCCAGTTCCATTCAGCGTCTCGTAGTTCCACGAGCCCTGCATGGCGAACAGGCGGAAGTACATGGCGAGCTTTACGCGCAGGGGCAGGTCAACCGCCCTTGTCGTCGCGGCGGTCATTTCGTCACCAGCAACGCGGCCCACACGAGAAGGCCGGCGAACAGGAACCAGAGTACGTGCCGAATCGAATGGAAGACCTTCCAGAGCGCTCCGCCCGCGACGATCGCGGCAATGATCACGACGACCGCGCGCGATGGCGCCGAATCACTCCCCCAGATCGCCACTATCGCGCGAACCAGCGGAGCGAAGATCATCATGGCGGTAATCGTCACCAGACCGCCACGCAACAGATCCATCGACATCCCCGACAGGTGGAGCGAGAGCAGCGCGTCGCGCGATCCTTCCTCGATCCGGTCGCGCATTCGCTCGAGGTGCGCCGCAATCAGTCGGCGGAGCACTACCATGCTCCAGGCGCTGATGCTCGCAGTGAGCAGAGCGGCGAGCAGCGACGCCGGAAGCGCGCCGGGCATTCCCGGGGCCTGCGCGGCGAACAGCGCACCTCCAACGACACCCGCCGATCCCCATTCCGGGTAGCGCGAAGCTCCGAATGGCAGCGTGTCGAGCGCAATCATCTCCAGCACGACGCCAATGAGGAGGCCGGCCGGTGGGTGGCCGATGAAAGCCCCCGCCAGTGTCGCCGCGACGATCGGCCGCGAGACCATCACCTGCGGAAAGCTCACGACGTCGAGCCCAAGCAGCGCGCCGAGCAGCGCAATCGGGAGCGCCTCGAGCAGGTTCACCGTGACTCCCCGTCGATCACTTCGGGCAGCGGTACCGCGCGCGCCGACGGAACATCCTGTGCGGTAACTTCGACGCCCGCGGCTTCGAGGTCGCGGAGCTGCCGCTCTTCGTCCGGCGTAAGAAAGATGTAACGAAGCTTCTCGGCGCGGCCGGCGCGATGATGGATGCCTCCCAGGTTCACGCTGCCGATCGCCTTCACGCCCTTGACGAGGCGGTGCATGCTGGCAATGTCGCCGGTGATGAGAAGCCCGGGGCGTGGGTCGCTCGCATAGCGGGCGTGATCGCGGATCGCGCTGGAGACGTCAGCAAAATAGATCTCCATCTCGGGCGGGATGGCCATACGGTAGAGCTCTTTCTCCCAGTCGCTCGACGCCACCAGGTCATCTACGAGAACCAGAAAGCGGGCGTTGAGTGGCTGGCCCCAACCGACGACGACCTGTCCGTGAATGAGACGGTCGTCGATCCGGTAGAGGTGAATTGCCATCAGGGCCCGACCACGATCAGCGAAGCTTTCCCTCGTTCGGCAGCCGCTCGGGCGGCCTCGGTTGGCGACACCGAAGTGTTGAAGACGAAATCGAGCAGTGTCGCGAGGTTTACTCCGCTCACGAGGACGACTCCCGGTTGGTCCTTGACGATGCGGCGCGCGGCGATGGTCGCGCTTCCGGCTGGCAGATCGGTGAAGATCACTTTCGCGCCTGTGCGGGCGAGCTCTTCGCGAATGGCACTTTCGATATCCTCCGGCGTCATTCCCATCATCGAAAGCACAACGAGCTCGTTGGCGAGGCCGCAAATCTGTCCGACCGCGGACACCAATCCCCCCGCGAATTCGCCGTGTCCGACGACTATCGCGCGCGGTTGTTCAGGGCCGCCGCCCGCCTTGTCATTCATGATCTTCCTGTAGATAAGCCTGGATGTTGTTCGCCGCCACGGTCTTCATGCGGCCAACCAGCCGTTCGTTGAAGGCCTCCGCGGGGTTGATGCCAGAGTAGCGCAGCAGGTGGTTCAGCGCGATGACCTCGGCGATCACCGTGATATTCTTACCCGGATTCAGGAATACCGTTATCCGGGGGAGCTCGACGCTGAGGATAGTCGTGGTCTGTACATCGAGGCCGGTTCGCTCAACCATAGCGTGCTGATCCCACTCTTCGAGCTGGACCACGACCTCAATGCGTTTCTGTTGCCGGACGGCGCGAATTCCGAAGATCGCCGGGATATCGATCAGTCCCACCCCACGAATTTCCATGTAGTGCCGCTGCATTTCGTGACCGCGACCAATCAGGACGTCGTTCCCGCGCTTGCTCGTGATGACGAGATCGTCCGCGACGAGGCGGTGGCCGCGCTCCACGAGATCGAGCACGCATTCCGATTTACCGATGCCGCTCGCCCCGGTGAAGAAGAGCCCGACTCCGAACACGTCGGCGAGTGAGCCGTGGAGCGAGACGGTGGGAGCGAACTCCATCTCCAGGACCGGCTTGATCCGCCGGTAAAACTCCGCCGTCTTTAGCTTGGTTCGAATGAGTGGAACTCCCGCAGCACTGGCGATTTCCTTGAGGCCGGCGGGCAGTCGCTGCCCCTTCGTCACGAACACCGCGGGAATGGGAAAGGAAAAAAACAGCTCGAGGATCTTCTTGCGATCCGGGGGGCCCAGCGACTGGAGATAGGTGATCTCGGTTTCGCCGAGCACCTGAAGCCGCTCCGCCGAGAATCGCTTGACATATCCGGCCAGAACCAGGCCGGGGCTCGATACCTCCGGGTTTCCGACGATGCGGTCGAGCCCGGATCCGGGCTCGATCTCCTCGAGCTGCAGCGATGCGCGCAGCCGGTCGAGAAGCAGCCCGACCGTTACCTTGGAGCCTGGCATTCCCGCTCCGTTATGTTGCCGCTGACGTCCCTCATTTCGCGACGACTGCCTCCAGGTGCGCCAGCGTGTCGTTCGCCGCGCGCTCCCAGGTAAAGGTTTCGGCGAAGCGTCGAGCCGCGCCCCCGAGTACATCGAGCAGCTTTGGTGACTGCACAAGCCCCCTCATCGCCGCTGTCAGCGCCTGCGCGTCGTTCTGCGGAACGAGAAATCCCGTCTCGCCATCGATCACCGATTCGCGGATACCCGGAGAGTTGGCCGCAATGACCGGGGTTCCACACGCCGCCGCTTCGAGGTTGCTGATTCCCCACCCTTCCTTTGGCGACGCCAACGTCGAGGCCCATGCGCGACGAAGAAGATGGACCTTCTCTTCCTCCGGAATGAAGCCGAGAAACTTTACCCGACTGCTCAGATCGAGTGATTTTACCAGACCTTCGAGCTGAGCGCGATAGTCGCCGGTTCCGGCGATCTGGAGCGTCGCGTCGGGGACGTTGAGGTCTGCGAAAGCCCGGATGACGAGATCCACTCGCTTGTACTTCTTGAGTCGCCCGAGATAGACGAAGAGGGGAGTCGCGGATCGCTCGGTCGAGTCGGGGGTCAGGCGCTTTGAGTCGACGCCATTGTAGATCACACGAATCGATCCGCGCGGAATGCCCCGCGCCACGAGATCGTCGGCCGTGCTCACGCTGACGGCTTCGAATGGCACTCGCCGATAGAGCATTCCCAACGGACGCTCGGAGAGCCACACCGCCGCGGCGAGGGGCGCCGGGGCCTCGCGAAACACAGTCGCGCCGAACAGGTGGTGCACCAGCGCGACGAGCTTGCGCACACCCCAGAGCGGCGTGTAGAGGGGAACCTTGTTCAGATCCTCGATCACGACGTCGTAGTTGTTGCGAGCGAGATGCTCCGTGTAATATCCGCGGGCGAGAAATGGATATGTGTGACGCGTGCCGATTCGATGAACATCTATCCCGTCCAGATTCACCCGCTGGGGCGCATTCGTCCACGAGCTGCAGAGCAGATCAACGGTATGACCGCGGGCGACGATGCGGCTGAAGATCTCCCGGAGGTGAAGCTCGGCACCGCCGGCTTGTGGATTCTTGCAATCCTGCCAGTTGAGGACAAGTATCCGCACTAGATCATGCCGGCCTGTCGGGCAAAAGCGTCGAGCACTCCGTTGACGAACTTGGCACTGGCAGAAGTTCCGAATCTCTCCGCCAGTCTGACCGCTTCCTGAATTGCGACGCGCGGGGGCGTATCTCCCTTCAGCAGCTCGGCGGCGCCAAGGCGAAGCACAGATCTCTCGATGGCGCCGAGGCGTTCGAGACGCCAGTTGGTGGTGAGGTCGGCGAGACGCGTGTCCAGCTCGCTGCCGCAGCTCTCGACCTCTCGCACGAGTAGACCAGCCAATCGGCGTTCCTCAGGCGCAACAGCCAGATCGTCCCACACCTGCGTCGCCACTCGATCAAGATTCTTTCCGCCCCGCATCTCGCACGCGTACAGCGCTTGCAGCGCCCGCGCGCGGGCGCGGGATTCAATCCGCATCGTCGGGGTCCAGCCGATTGAGCAGATCGATCATCTCGAGCGTTGCGACGGCGGCATCCCAGCCTTTGTTGCCGTGCGCGCCACCGGCGCGGGCCTCGGCCTGTTCGTCGGTGTCGCAGGTGAGCACGCCAAATCCCACGGGCGTCTCCGATTCGGCGCCCGCGTCCGCAAGTCCGCGCGATGCCTCGCCCGCGATGTAGTCGAAGTGCGCGGTCTCACCCCGGATCACCGCTCCAACCGCAACGAGCCCGTCATACCGCTCGCTCGCAAGAAGCCAACGAGCGGCAATGGGGAGCTCCCAGGCCCCCGGAACCCAGACAACATCAATGTCCTCGAACGCGACACCGTACTTGACGAGCGCCTCGAGGGCACCGTCGACGAGTTTTTTTACGATTGGCTCATTGAAGCGGCTGGCGAGGACGACCATGCGCCGCCCAACGCCGCTCGGCAGTCCGTGAAACTCGGGCATTCAGGAGGCGAAAAGGTGTCCGAGCTTCGCCCGTTTGGCTTCGAGGTAGCTTGAGTTTTCGTCGTGCGCGATCGAGATGATCGGCACCCGCTCATCGATCTTCAGGCCGTACCCTTCGAGGCCGATGAGCTTGCGCGGATTATTCGTGATGGGGCGGATCGTTTTCAGCCCGAGGTCGAGGAGGATCTGGGCGCCGATCCCGTAGTTGCGTAGGTCGGGCGCGAACCCGAGCCGCTCGTTGGCTTCGACCGTGTCGATTCCCTGGTCCTGAAGCTCGTAAGCCTTGAGCTTGTTGAGAAGACCGATGCCGCGGCCCTCCTGATCGAGGTACACGATCACGCCCTTCCCCTCTTTGGCGATCATCTTCATCGCCGTCTCGAGCTGCCAACCGCAATCGCAGCGGAGCGAATGGAAGACATCACCAGTGAGACATTTCGAATGCATTCTCACCAGCACGCTGGAGTCCGGTCCGACGTCCCCCAAAACGAGCGCGATGTGCTCGTGCTGATCGACGTCGTTGCGGTAGCCCACAACGCGCCAGGCCCCGCTCTCCGTCGGGAGTCGAGCTTCGGCGACGCGGTGTACGAGCCGCTCGGTCTGAAGGCGATGCGCTACCAGCTGGGCGACGGTGATGAATGTAAGGCCATGCTCCTGCGCGAAGCGCTCGAGCTCGGGGCGGCGGGCGCTCGAGCCGTCCTCGCTGAGAATCTCGCATACCACTCCAGCCGGTATGAGGCCGGCAAGACGAGCGAGATCAACGGCCGCTTCGGTGTGTCCAACGCGCTGAAGGACCCCTCCCTCGCGCGCACGAAGCGGCGGCACGTGTCCGGGACGACGGAGATCAGTAGGCACAGTCTTGGGATCGACTGCGACGCGAATGGTTTTGGCACGATCCTGGGCGCTCACACCAGTGGTAACGCCAAAGCGCTCGTCGGCATCGATACTAATGGTGAAAGCGGTGCGGTACTCGTCGTTGTTGACTTCGCTCTGTTGGGCGAGCTCGAGCTGGTCCGCGCGTTCCCCCGTGAGCGCGAGACAAATCCACCCGCCCGCCTTGCGGATCATAAAGTTGATCATCTCCGGCGTGACCAGCTCCGCCGCGCAGATGAGATCGCCCTCGTTCTCGCGATCCTCATCGTCAGCGACGATTATGAGCTTGCCCGCTTTGATGTCGGCTAGCGCCTGTTCGACTGTGCCAAACTGCATGATTCCTCTAGTGCTCGAGCGAAAAATCGGTCAGTGAATTTAGCGTCGCTGCCTCGCGCAGGTAGGGTTCCAGGAGTCGACGCACATGTTTAGCAATTATGTCCGCCTCTACCTGGGCCCTGGTGCCCGCCTTGAGTTCGCCCAGCGTCGTATGACGCAAGGTGTACTCGATCAGCGAAAGTTGCAAACCGCCGGGCTTGAGCTCGTTCACCGTCAGACTGACGCCGTCGACGGCGATCGATCCATGCAGCACGAAGAGCGGCTCCACCGAGGCGGGCAGCGAGACATCAACCAGTAACGCGTCGCCACTGCGCTCGACGGCTGCAACTATCCCGACGCAGTCAACGTGGCCCTGCACGATGTGTCCGCCCAGCCGGTCTCCGGGCCGCAATGCGCGCTCAAGATTGACCCGCGTTCCCTTTTTCCAGTCGCCGATCGTGGTGCGTCCGAGAGTCGTCACGACTGCTGCCGCGTCAAACCAGCCAGGGCCGAATTCGCGAACGGTGAGACAGGCGCCGTTCACGGCAATGCTCTCGCCATTCGTGAGGTCGGTGAACGGAGCGCGAATGCGTAGCTCGCGTCCGGCCTCACTCTGCCGAACGCTCTCAACCTCGCCGATCTGCTCGATCAATCCCGTAAACATTCAACCCTCACGCAGCGCGTACACCGACATCACATCCTCGCCAAATTCCGTGCGCCGGACGATGGGGAGCCTGGACAGCGTCTCCCGAAAGTCGCCCGGCAGTCCATCGAATGGACTGAGGGCATCGGTGCCAAGAGTGATCGGTGATTGAAAGATAATCAGTCGGTCTACCAGGTTCTGGCGCAGAAACTCCCGCGCAACGCGGGCGCCGCCCTCCACGAGCAGGTGTTGCACCTCGAATCCGTGAAGCGCTTCCAGCGCCGCCGAAAGGTCCCCGGCCTCGAAGACGTCGACCCCAGCGTTATGGAGGGCAGCGAGCCGGGTAACGACAGGATGATGCGCGAAGATCATCGTGGGGGTTTCCCTGGCGGTGCGCACGAGCGTTGATTCGAGCGGCGTTTCGGCATTTCTATCGAACACGACACGCATTGGCGGCACCCGCGGCTTGATCGGGCCCCGCGCTGTCAGTTGCGGATCGTCCGCGCGCACGGTGCCGAGCCCGACGGCAATCGCATCTACGTTCGCTCGGAGCCGCTGAACTTCCTTGCGAGACAGCTCGTTGCTGATCCAGCGTCGCTCTCCCGAGGGATCATTCATCTTGCCGTCGCTCGAGAGCGCGAGCTTGAGGCTCACCCAGGGCCGCGCAGAGTTGGTCGCGGCAAAAAAGAATGGAGCGTTGAGCTCGAGGGCCGCAGCTTCTTCGACGGAAAAATCGACCTGAACGCCGTAGTCAGCTAGGTGCCGGGCGCCGCCACCCGCGAGCGCCGTTGGATCAGCGGCGGCGATCACCACCCGCTTCACGCGAGCCTCGAGGATGGCTTCGGTACAGGGCGGCGTCTTTCCGAAGTGGTTGCACGGCTCGAGGGTGATGTACATGGTCGAGCCAAGCGCACGGGCAGCCGCCGCTTTGAGCGCCACTACTTCGGCGTGCGCATCACCGTAGCGCGCGTGGTAGCCTTCGCCGACGATGACTCCGTCGCGAACGACAACAGCGCCGACCATGGGGTTCGGCGCTGTTTGACCCCACCCTTGTTGGGCGAGGGCGAGCGCGCGACGCATGTACTCTGCGTCGCGCTCGTCGTTAGAAT
>JBGQIT010000018.1:0-16295 GCA_041498575.1 Gemmatimonadaceae bacterium | reverse complement strand
GGTGCGATACGCCGAGAGGGTTGGTGGGGGGAGTCTGTTTACGTTTGAGATACCCGCTGTCAAGCTCGAACCGCTTACCTAAGGACTGTTAACTGCAACTGCGAGAAGAGCTAGGTTGGGGGTGCGAGGTACTAGGTGCGAGGTAGGAGGTAGAGGCGCAACGTTGTGCGCGTTGCTACAGAAGACGCCTGGCAATTCGAACTCGCCGGCATAACTACACGGGCGAAGCTGCTACCCGCTTTACTAGACCCCGCAACATCTTTCTCACTTCGACCGTTCGACTCGCGAGCGCGGCATAATCATTCAAGGTGATGGCGCTTGTATCCCGCGCAATCATCAAATGAGACTCGAGCTCGTTGGCTGAGTTCGCAGCATACCGCAAGAACCGCCCGAATTCCCGTCGGCTTTCCTGTCCGCTGCCTTCCACAATGTTTGCAGGTATGGACATGGCGGCTCGGACCATTTGGTTTCGAAGCGACGCATTGCGAGGATCACGAATTCCACCGGCTACTTTATGCACTCTTATTGCGAGCTCGTGGCTCTTACGCCAGACAAGCAGCTTTCGGAAGTCGCTCACGCCTCATGCTGATACCAACCGCCTATCTCATCGCCATCCTTCTCTCGCCATGGCCAACATTTGTCGCGAGCCCATGCTTCATAGCGATGGCCTGGGCGCCCAGCGTGGTGACCTCCAACCTCGAACCTAGTACCTCGCACCCCCTACCCAGCTCTTCTCGCATTTGGTTTTTCCTAGACGCGAGGTCGCCTTAGTGTCTCTTATCCTCACAGTCCTCGCGTTCCTGCTGATCCTTTCCGCGGCGGGATTCGCCTATCTCACTGCAAGCGTGAATGCGGAGGCGGACGGCGACGATGCGATCGTTTCCGTGCCGCCGGTCGAGGAAGATGCGGACGCGTTCATGCGCGCGCTCGGTGGCGCTGCCGGCCAGCACGTTCTGCACGGCAATGAGATGACTGTCCTCCAGAATGGAGTCGAGATATTTCCGGCACTGTTTGACGCCATGGCTGCCGCCCGCGACACCATCCACTTCTCGACCTTCATCTACGAGTCAGGGCGCGTGCCACAGCGCTTTGCGGATGCTCTGTCCGCCGCGGCGCGGCGCGGGGTCAAGGTGCGCGCGGTGCTCGACCGGAGGGGCAGCAAGAAAATTCCGGGGGCGCTCATTACACAGATGCGCGAGGCCGGATGTAAGGTCCACTGGTTCCGGCCGATCCAGTGGTTCACCTGGGCAAAGTACAACCACCGAACCCACCGCAAGCTCCTGATCATCGATGGCAAGCTGGCGTTCACGGGGGGAATAGGCATCGCCGACGAGTGGGATGGAGACGGAGATTCCCCGGCGCACTGGCGCGACACTCACGTGCGTATCGTCGGACCGGCAGTTGCCGCCGTTCAGGCTGCGTTCGTCGATAATTGGAACGAAGCGACGGGGGAGCTTGCGATTGCTGAGAAGCACTTTCCACTACTGGCTCCGGTCGGAAGCGTGGGAATCTGCGCAATTCAGAGCAACCCGACGAACACGACGAGTACCGCCCGGCGATCGATGGCGGCATTGATCGCGGGATCGCGCCGGCGGCTGTGGATTACCAACGCGTACTTCGTTCCGACGCGTCCATTCATCGAGGCGCTTTGCAAGGCGAAAGCGCGCGGTGTGGACGTGAAGATCCTCATGCCGGGTCCGTATCACGATGAGCCGGCGGTGCGTCGCGCGAGCCGCCGGACGTGGCCGGCGCTCCTCCGCGGGAACGTCGAGCTGTACGAGTTCCAGCCGACAATGATTCACGGCAAGATCGTGCTGGTAGACGGCACCGTGACTTCCATTGGCTCGATCAACTTCGACCCCCGCTCCTTCGCGCTAAACGCCGAGTTCGGAGTGGTTGCGCTCGACCCGGGAATCGCGGCGCAGCTGGAGAAGGCGTTCCTCGCCGACCTCGCTCGCTCGAGGCGGGTGACATGGGAGGATATTCGCCGACTGACACCCTGGCAGAATCTGCTCGATTCGGTGTGCTACTGGATCCGGGCACAACTTTAACTGCAACAGCGAGAAGAGCTAGGTAGGGGGTGCTAGGTGCGGGGTTGGAGGTAGAAGCGCGATGTGTGGCGCGTTACCTCCTACCTCGAACCTAGTACCTCGCACCACCCACCTAGCTCTTCTCGCAGTTCGGTTCTTCTAGGCTAGTGCGAACTGGTCGGCTCCACGACGATAATAGTGAACGACCCCGGAACCATCGGCGCCCTCCGGCGCGGGTTCGTCGCAGTCGATTCCGCCGGCGTAGGTCCGAACTTGGCTGAGGCGACGTAGATCCGGTGCGATGCCGGATCGAGTCCCATGTTGCGACCGCGATCTCCTGTCTTGACGTTCTCGACGACGTGGTACTTGTCGGGTGTGTCCTGATGGATCACGGTCAACGTCCCATCGGCGTTTGATGCGTACGCGTCACGAAGTCGCAGGTCATAGCCCGCACCATCGACGCCCTGGCCGATCGGAATCGTCGCCACCACCGTGCCGTTTTTGTAGTCCGATACTGCCATCACGCCGCTCCGGCAGCCACTGAACAATCTCTGGTGTCGCGTGTCGATCGCCATCGAGACCGGATTCTTGCACGGCGCCGTGGACCACCGGCGGGTGACAGTCAGCGTCCTGGCGTCTATCTCGGCGACCTGGCTGCTGTCGGTGAGATTCACGTAGACCTTGCCGTTCCCCGCCGATTGTCCGTACTCGGGCTTGCCACCCAAAGGAATGTTGGTGACGAGCGTACCCTTGTGTGGATCCACGACAGTCGACGAGTTCGCGTCGCCGTTGAACGAGAAGACGCGCTTCGATGCGGGATCATAGATGATTGCGTCGGCATCTTCCGCCGCCGGAATCCTGGCGAGGGTCTTATAGGTCTTCAGATCGAACATGACGATGGAGCTGTCGTTGCCCGACGTCGCGAAGCCGTGGCCGGTGCCCGAGGCGAGCGCGGTGCCATGCGCTCCGTTGATCCCTGTGACGGCGGCGATCAGGCGTCCATTGTTCATGTCGACAACCATCACCCTGTTCTGTCTGCCAATGAACAACCGGTGATTCGGCGCGTCGGGAACGACATAGTCCCACCCGCCGTCGCCACCGACATTGTAAGTGTGTGTGATCTCATATTTTTGCGCGGCCAGCGAAGGCGCCGCGCCGAGTGACAGCAGCAGAATTGATCGACGCATGTCATTTCCCCTTTGAAGGTCCGAAGTTGTCTTCGATTGCCCGCCACAACCTATCGAGCTTGAGCCATCCCACGTAACGGCCTCAGCACGTTTGTTGCTTTACTGTGGCTTTGCACAAGACCGCGCGCGCGGGCAGGCGACGAACAATATCGCAGCGGACGAAAGCGCGAGCGTCGGTGTCATGCTCCTGACAGGTGAGCGCGTATTCTTCAATCCGAACTAGTCGGCGCAGAGACTGAAGTGAGGCAGGAATCATGAGCCCGACCAGCATCATCGCCGCAATCGCATGTGCTGTGCTGATGGCGTCGGGGTGCAGAAACAGAGATGGCTCGCCCGGAACGCCGGTGGCGGCGGCGGAGTATCGGACCGGAAACGGAGCGATCAACATCTACGCCGAGGCTGGCGCGAACGCGCTGGCGCCGGCTGCCGCGAAGGCGCTGCCGATGGTCTATGTCCCCAACTCGCGCGGTGGCACAGTCACCGAGATTGATCCGCGCACGTATCAGGTCGTTCGCACGTTTCCGACGGGAAGGGTCCCGCAGCACGTCGTCCCGTCATACGATCTTTCGACACTGTGGGTCGCGAACAACTCCTCCAACAGTCTCACTCCGATCGACCCGCTCACGGGCCAGGAGGGAAAAAGCGTAAACGTCGACGATCCCTACAACGTGTACTTCACTCCCGACGGCAAGTACGCGATGGTGATCGCCGAGGCGCGCCGCCGGATCGACTTCCGCGATCCACACGACATGAAGCTCGTGCAGTCGTTACGCGTCGGGTGCAAGGGGCTGGACCACGTCGAGTTCACGGCGGACAACCGCTACGCGATCGCGACGTGCGAGTTCTCCGGCCAGCTGGTGAAGATCGACCTGGCGACGCGACAGGTGGCTGGATATGTCACCCTCGATCCCGACAAATGGAGCAACTACATCCCGCGGCAGATCTCGAGATTCTGGAATCGTCGGAAGAGGAGCGACGCCAACATGGCAGCCCTCATGAGTGTGCCGTCGATGCCGCAGGATATCAGGTCATCGCCGGACGGGACCAAATTCTACGTCGCCGACATGAAGGAGGATGGAGTTTTCGTCGTCGATCCGCAGAAACTGGAGCGAATCGGGTTCATCAGGACGGGAGTTGGCGCTCACGGAATTTATCCGAGCAGGGACGGCAAGGATCTTTACGTGACGAACCGCGGCTGGAATACGATCGCCGGTGGTCGTCACGGGCCCGGCTCGATCAGCGTTCTCGATCCCGCGACGGACTCGGTCGTCGCAACCTGGCCCATTCCCGGCGGCGGGAGTCCCGACATGGGTAACGTCACCGCGGACGGAAAAGAGCTCTGGGTATCGGGGCGCTACGACGACGAGGTGTACGTGTTCGACACTTCGACCGGAAAGCTGACGCATCGAATTCCGGTCGGGCGAGAGCCACACGGACTCGCGGTGTGGCCACAGCCGGGACGGTATTCTCTGGGGCATACGGGCAACATGAGATGAGGGAAGAGCGCGCTGCCGGTTGTGAGCTGACAACATTTATAGACGCTGCCTGCCGCCAGCTTAGTTGGCAGATTGGGACGCGCGCAGTTGCGTTTGCGGCTCTCGTTCTTTTCGGGGCTCCACTTGGCGCGCAACGGTCGGTTTACATCGAGGATCTCACCTGGCCAGAAGTGCAGCAGGCGATTCAGTCCGGCAAGACGAACGCGATTGTCTACACGGGTAGCACCGAGCAGAACGGGCCGCACATGGTGATCGGCAAGCACAATTTTACCGCGCGCTGGGTCGCCGGGGCGATCGCGATAAAGCTCGGCGACGCGCTCGTTTACCCCACGCTGCCGTTCGCGCCGACTGGTGATGCGGTGAAGCGGACGGCGCACATGCGCTTTCCCGGCTCAGTAACGCTCACTCCGCAGACTTATCGCTCCGTCGTCCACGATTTGGCGCTGAGCGCGATCGACGCCGGATTTCACAACGTCTTCATCATGGGCGACCACGGCGACGGTCAGGACGTGCTCGGCGCCGTCGCAAACGAGCTGGACACCCAGTGGCAGGCGAAGGGCGTACGGGTGTTCTACGTTCCCGATCTGTACTTCAAGGAGAAGCAACAGGCGCGCGCGTACGAGGCGTCACACGGGCTTCCGACTCACGACGTTCATGCGGGAACCGACGACACGTCGGAGCTGATGGCGCTCGATCCGCAGCACCGCTGGATACGGGCCGACAAGCTGGCGCCGAGCGAAGGCGTACAGACCGCTCGTACAGGTGTAGATGGTGATCCGACCAAAGCGTCCGCGACGCTCGGGAACATCTTCCTTCAGTACAAGATCGACGACGCGGTCTCACAGATCAGGGCTCTGCAAAAAAAGACAAACAACGAGAAGAGCTAGGTGGGGGGTGCCCACCTAGCTCTTCTCGCAGTTGGTTTTAACCCAACCAGATCTTCTCGCTGTTGGTTATTACTGACAAGCGTCGACTATGTGCGTGTCGAGGTGCAGCACGCAGGTCAACGTTCCAACCTTCAATTGCGGCGTAACCGTTCCATCGAACGTCACGACGACCCGTCTCGTTACCTGCTTACTGGCGGTACCCGTCGCGCCCTGGAGCGAGGCCGTGTAGTTCGCCACGACGACGATTGTGCCGCTGAGCGGGATCTGACTCGTTGCGGCTTTTCCCGGCATCACGACGTTGGTGACGGTATCGACTGCCGTGCCGGCCAGGCTTCTGATTCCGTCCAGTCCAATGTGCGAGACGGTGTCGGCACCGGCTCCAACTCCATTCCATTTCCGCAGGGGCTTCGTGCTGATCAGACCGCTAACGGTGACGTCGTGCGTTCTGTGGACGCCAGCCGACCAGACGACATCGCGCTGAAACGAGCCGTCGACCTGGGCATGGAAGTTCACTGATTCGACTTTCGTCGAGTCAAATGTCTGCAGCGAACCACCGTTTGCATCGTAGAACGCAAACGATCTGGTGACGCTTAGTCCTTGCTCGGTTGTCGCCGTGCAGGAGTAGCGGCCCGCGGCGTAACTGCAGTTCGACGCGACGGCGCCGAAACTCGGCTGACCGCTCGTGCCGTACCCTGGGGCGTTCACGTTGTAGCTGGGCGCGACCATGGTAAACGAGCCAGCTGCCGTGATGTTGTCGGTGAAGCCGGCGATCTGTGTCGCAACGGCTTCGCCTGAAGTGGCGGCGACGTCAGCGTTGATCTGCGCGTCATCGATCGCGGGCGGACCAGCCAGATCGCTGCTGCAAGCAACTGCTCCGGCGGCCAGGAACATCGCGGCGGCAGTGAGCATTGGATTTCTGAATTTCATAAAGCGGGTGCTCCTGAAAGTGTTTTTTGCGCCGCAAGGCGGCTGCTATGAACACGAAGGAGCGGGCGAAACGAAACGCACTTTTTGTGGAATTTTTCGGAGCGTCGTGCCCCCGACGCCGCGGCCCCTAATCGGGCATCTCGCGGGTCTTCAGCCCACTTGGCGGGGGCTCAGCGATGTGGGGAAAAACCTCGTACTTCCACTGGACATGAGCCATCCGATCCACCAGTCGGTCGAATTCTTCGGGAGCGAGAGTCGTGCAGAAGCGCGCGATTCTGCGCGCGATTTCGCGACGGGCGGCCGCGATTGCTTCCGACTTTCGTCGGTCATCCATTGAGCAAGATCAACGATCCATTAAAATCGGACGCTGGCTGCAAGAATTGTCCGCCGAGATTGGCGAGCCCGAGCTAAAGAAAAAGTCGCGCTACAAACGTTTTTAGTCTCGCGGCTCGCCCGGTATTGCTACCGATCATTCATTAGGATCGCGTTCGAAGCGCGCGTCCTTTTTCGTCCAGCGATGCAGTTGGCGGCAGGCAGGACACTGGACGGGATCCATCTCCTCGATGGGAGAAGCCTCGAACGTCTGAGGGTCCATCGAGAAGCCTGTGTAAATCATTTTTCCGGTCTTCGGACACTTGATCAATATGCGGTTCACACTTTCCCCGGCGAGCAAACGTGAGCCCAGGTGCTTACGTGAGTGACTGCAAGGAGAGTTCCGTCTGACCTGTCGGCACGCTTACCGACTAGTTTGCCACGACTTTCTTGGCGGGCCTGACGAAGAGTAGAACCGGAATATGCCAACCGGCGAGCCGCGTTTGCACATTCAGCTTCTGAAGCCCTGGCCGTTCCGGAGTGAAGAGGAAATCGCCCGTCTCTCCGGCGCCCATCAGCACGAACGCCGCCCTCGGTGTCGATTGCTCCACCGGGAGATCCGCGCCGTCCTTGGCCACGGGAGTCCATAGCGCCGTAGTCGAGTCGGTGCCGAGTCGGAATGCGACCATCGCCTGGGAATGGATCTGGATGATGTGCAGCCGGTACGTGGTCCCCGCCTCAAGCTCGAGCTGGGGCGTGGTCGTCCCGTTCACCAACCCCGTTGATCTCACCTCCACGCTTCCCGGTCCGCCCGCACCGACCAGAATGATCTTGTCGACGCGGGGATCGAACTGATGCGCCGAGTCGGTGACGATGAGGGCGCCGTACATCCCGGAGTTCGTTTGCATCAGCTCGTTAACGTGCGAGTGGTAGATAAACGTCCCCGCGCGCGGTGGCGTGAACTCGGCGATGAACGAATCAGCCGGTTGGATGGCCGGAGCAATCTTGCCCGACATTCCGCTCCAGCCTGCAACTCCGTCGGGATAGCTCTCGATTTCCATGCCGTGCCAGTGGACCGATGTTGGCACTTTGAGTCTGTTGACGACCGTGATGCGCGCCGGCCTTCCTTTCTCCAGAAATAGCGTCGGGCCCGGAAGTGCCACCGAATCCTTGCTCGGCTCGGCTCCCTGTTGAAGCACGAAACCCATCGCGGGCTTGTGGCTGTACCCGTGCGGCGAGCCTTGAACGAGCAGCCGTAGACGCAGCGGCTCCTTCGCATTCACCACATGCCGCTCGCCGCGCGGCAGGACGTGGAACCCGATGATCAAGCCTGCCATAGGGTGAACGCCGTGATTCATCCCCACGTGGTCGCGCCCAATCGCCTCCGGCGAGCGCCTATTCAGAATGTGCTCCAACGTGCTCATTCCGTCGACGTGCCCCGCCAGATGGCAGTGGAATAGCCAATTGCCGGGACGATCGGGCACGAACCGAATGGCCATAGTGCTGCCAGACAACATCACCCGCGTGTTTGCCAGCCTGATTGCCGAAGGCACGAGCGCTGTGTCCGAAGCTTCGGTTCCGCTATGATCGGTGTTGAAGTAGAAGCCGTGCAGGTGCATCGGGTGCGGACCATCACTCGCGTTGATGATGCGCCAGGCCACCGTGTCGCCTTCGGTGAATGTAAATCGCTCGGTGTACGGCCACGACTTCCCGTTCAACACCACGATCTCGCGTGGATGCGGTGTCCGACCTGCCGCGCTGTCGGGATCGTCGCTGTAGAGCCCAATGATGAATGTGCGATCACTCGTATCAGGACCGGTTTTCGGATCGACGATGATGACACCGGAGAGCTGAGAATCCTTGCCGACTCGAAATTGCAGCGGCTTTTTCGTGCTCGTCGCCCAGTAGAAATACGTGCCTGGCGCACCCGACTGGAACGTCACTTCGCGCGTGCCACCAGCCGGAACCTTCACCACATCGTCGGCCGTAGCCGGTCGTGTGTGCAGACCGTGCACCCTGACCTCGGAATCAGGGAGCGAGTTGTGCAGCGTGATGTGAATCTCCGTACCCTCGGGGACGCGAATCGTCGGGCCAGGAATCTCCGGCGCTCGACCCCCTTCGGCGAACGCCTGCATCATCACGCTCGGCCCGGTTTCCGCCTCGGGGAACCACTGGGCGTTGACGATGTCGAGCTGCAGCTCGAGTTTGCCGTCGCGAAGTGCACCTGCCATCCGACGATTGTCGTTGGCAGCGATTCGCGCTGCCACGCGAGGATCAGCGGGCGGGTGATGCCCCGGATGAGCAATAGAGCCGCCGACAGAGACCAGCAGACTGGTTAGCAGTGCGGCCAATGGAGTGTTCATCCGACTCGCGTGGAAGGGTGGAACGACCACGCAATATGCGGGGGTCGGGAGGGTGGGGTAAGAACTGCGGTGCTGCCGTACTAGCTGCAACCAAGAACTACGCTGCCGCTTTCTAACTTGCCAGTTCGCTCAACCGGTTCGAAAGCGCGACCATGGCGGCCGTGTCCCGCTTGCAGTACTCGAGCAGCGAGACTCTGAGCTCCGCTCTCTCCTCCGGATGGATCGCGGATCCCCCGAGAATCATTCTCGCCAGCTGCACCGAAGCCGTTTCGCCCTCGGCAATCGGCAAATCGTCGTAGCCAAGGTCGGGGACCAGCGCCGGAAGCACTTTCTTGATGCTGAAGCTCCCGCCGAACTTTTCGTCGTAGACGTTGTCGCGCACGATTGGCTGGAGGTCGACGAGATTGTCCGCGATCCCCATCAGCAGTGCCGCCTGCTCCGGACACGCGGCCGCGACCAACTCGATGCAGCTCCGCTCGAACTGCGCGGAGTACGCGGTGACCGTTGCTGCAGTCTTGCACGCGTCGAGTATCGCCGCTGCCATCCTTGGCCGCGGATCTCCCTGCCCATCGAACAGCCACTGCGTGTGCGTTTCGGTGTGATCGGCGTTCACGAGATGACAGCTAAGTTGCACCGGAATCTGATCGTAAGGCCGGCATCCGTTCCAGACCGGTATCGCCGGCTGGATGGTTTCGAAGTCGATGTGCGCGACTGGATACGCGAGCGTCTTCATGGCCTCGACCAGGTTTTCGCGCTCCACTACGCGATGACCCTGGCGTAGCGCGCGCCGCTGCCTCGCTGCGATCGTGCTCAGCTTCACATCTTCCGGCAGATCGCGGATGCTATCCCAGCCCGACGCCGCGAACTCTATCAGCATCTTCTCGGTCACCTTGTACAGCGTGCCGATGTGATCGGTTGGCGCGACCGGCCAGCAGCGACCAATGAACGGGCACGGCTCGGGATGCTTGCAGTGCGCGCCGATCTCGATGTTGGGAGCAATGGGAAGTCGCGCGGTGACCAGTTGATTCTTGATCTCCCCCACGAGCGTCTCGACCCGAGCCTGAACCAGCTTGGTGACATCTTCGCGGGCGAAGAGATTGGATAGGTCCGGATACATACAGTCGCGACTGAGGTGCATGATCTCACAGCGCACGATCGGAACCCCGGCCGCGCGCAGCACGTACGCCTGGATCGCGATGTCCGGAATGTGCTTCTGCTCGCTCACGGAGGTCTTCGATTTCACCTCGATGAGGACGAATCCGCCTTCGACACGCTCCAGAATGTCCGGAAACACGAGCGTGTTTTCGGCGATTACAGCGCATTCGTAGATGGCGGGCACCGACAGATCGGCGAGAGCTTCCCCGCTCTCAGCCAGGATGACGTGCATGCTGCGTCCGCCGCGCCTGATCAGGCGTCCGCCCGGGACAT
Source organism: Gemmatimonadaceae bacterium (assembly GCA_041498575.1). Lineage (GTDB taxonomy): Bacteria > Gemmatimonadota > Gemmatimonadetes > Gemmatimonadales > Gemmatimonadaceae > UBA4720. The sequence goes on along the minus strand of JBGQIT010000018.1, from coordinate 5,665 downwards.
AGCTGCGTGCGAGAGCCCCGACTTTCGCACCCTCGTCCATTCTGAATCTCGAGACGAGAGTCGTCTGCGTTTCCGGCGCCGACGGATCGTACATCTCCCACCACATGCGCTTGAGGCACTGCGCGCCCGCCAGGTATGTCTTCTTGGTGAGTGTGTAGTGGTTGATCACCGCATTAACGGTCGACGCCGTTATTTGGCACACTTCACCAGTACTTTTACCGCCATCGTCTGTGGAGTCGGCGACATCTGGTTCGACACCACGAAGTGGTACGTACCGGCTTCACGGAGCTCGTAGTCGAGCGTGTTCTCTGATCCGCGGTAAGTCTCCCATTGCGACGGCGCAATCGCCGCCGGATTGGCGTTCCAGAAGACGTAATCGGCGTCGCTGAGCAGGAATACCTCGATGTTGCGCCCAAAGCCGCCGATCCCCTTGGTGGTCCCAACGAGTCTGCACTTCTGTTCGGTGTCAGGAAGCCCGAAGACGTACTGAAGCGCATCGCGCGCCGGGATCGTCGTTTTCTTGGTGTCAGCGACCTTGATAGTGATGAGCGCATCGGATGAGGTGGAAGCTGCAGCCGTCGCTGCGACCTCCGGCGGAGGTGTGCCGATCGCGGTCGCGGGGCTGCTCACCGGCTCGTAAGTCCGTTCGGCCGCGACCTGGGGCGCCTCAACATACTGGGGCGCTCTGGTCGGTTCAGCTCTCGCCGGAGCGGGAGTCCCTGAAATGAGAGTCCACATCACAGCGTAGGCAACCACTATTCCCGCCGCGACTCCGAGCCGCGCTTTGCTGTCGCCGGGATCAGTGCTTGGCGGTGCGTTGAGCGACACATCCCAGCCGCATTGCGCACACTCCTTCGCATCGCCGGACATCGGCTCGCCGCAGAAATTGCAGTGTTTCTTCACTCTCATTCCTCGGGCGCCCGCAGATACTCGGCGCTCGCAATTGGTTGGAGACCCAGCCAGTTCAGGCAGGATGGCTCGTATTGGTGGTCGGAGACTCTGTGGTCGGAGACTCTCTCTATGGTATCTGACGAGCGAGTTTCGGGCGGGCAAACTCGCGGGAGGATTCTTGTCGGCATACCATCGGGCTCGACAAGCTGTGCCCCGTTTCTGCGGCTCCTGCGTAGCCAAAAACATAACTGAGAACTGACAGGCTACCCGCCGCCAGCCCGAAGCTACCAGCTGATAGCCTCACTACGTGGGGACGTTGCTGTCCCGGGTCAGCGCACAATAAACTGCCTATGCGATCACGCCACTGAGTGGCGTCCCGACGTTTGCAGCTGGCAGCTGCCAGCGTGGTCAGCTGGTAGCTGTCAGCCTGTCAGTTTGCGGTTGCGGTTCTAGAACTGCGGCGCGATTCCTTCGTTGATTCCGTTACCGAAATCGGCGCGCGACCGCCCCCGGCCGGCCGGTTGCGATATCTGCTCGACGACGAGAGCTATCTCCTGGTCCGTAACGCTGCTGTCAGTGGCCGCCGAACGCGCGATGTCGGCCTGGGAGATGATCCCGACGCAGTGTCCGCTGGCGTCGACGATCGGTATCCGGCGAACCTGCAGCTCGGCCATCTTCTGCTCGACGTCCCTCAGGTCGTCGTCCGGTCCGCAACAGGCTGCCACCGGCGTCATCAAATCGTTCAGCTTGGTGGTGGAGTCCTTGCCGGACGCAATCGCGCGAACGGCAAGATCCCGGTCCGTCACGATCCCGATGACACTTCCCGCATCATCCACGATCGGAACGCACCCGCAGTCGCGGTCGCGCATCACTCGGGCGGCGTCCCGCGCGGTGTGTTCCCGGCGGCAAACCTCTGGATCCCTGGTCATGATATCTCGTGCTCTCATCGGTCCTCCTTTAGGCCCAGATTGATGCCTTCTTCGCCCAGCTCGAGTCCTTGTACCGAGTCTGGAACGCGCGCGCCGTCTCCTTCAAGGCCACGGCATCGTTTTTCCCCTTGTACCGCGACACGCCAGCCCAGTAAAGTGCCTCCGGGGCGGCATCCGCGTTAGGCAGTTTCTCGTAGATCTCGCGGAATTTCTTCTCCGCCTCGTCCCACTTCCCCTGCTTGAAGTCCATGTGCGCACGCCCAAGCATCAGCTGCGCCAGGAAATCCTCGAGGGGAAGGAACCCTTCCACCCGATAGAACTCCTCGCCATTCGGGTCGAGCTCGAGCACGGTCGGCGTCCAGTGCGCGTTGTATTTCTCGCCGAACTTCTTGAACGCCTCCGGATCTTCCTTCACGTGCACCCGCGCCGGAATGAAATTGTCGTTGACGAACTTCACTACGCGCTCATCCGGCCACACCTCGGCATCCAGCCGAGCACAGCCGCCTCACATGGGCGCGGCGCTGAAATCGAGCAGAACCGGCTTGTTCTGCTTCTTCGCCTCCTTGAGCACGTTGTCGACGTCGTGGCGGAATTTTATTTCCATCGTATTCTCTCTTCAGCGGAATGATGTTCATAGAGTGCAGGTGACGTGCCGCGCGACTAGATTCTGATTCAGTTTTGGAGGCAGCCCGTTGGATTCTCCGCAGCCCAACAGCGCGCAGACATCGGAGCTCACGCTGAATGCGAGGGCGCTGGCTCCGGATTTCAAGGTCCTTGGAGAGCTCGGTCGCGGCGGCATGGGCATCGTCTATCTCGCGGTCGATGTCAATCTCGACCGTGAAGTCGCCATCAAGGTGCTGCCCGCGCATCTTACCGAGCCGTCGGGAGTCCGCGACCGTTTCCTCCGGGAAGCCAGGACCTCGGCAAAGCTCTCGCACCCGAACATCGTGCCGGTTTACCGCGCCGACGAAAAGGACGGCGTCGTTTTCTTCGTGATGCGCCACGTCGACGGTGAGTCTCTGGCCGAGCGGCTCGCATCGCACGGAGCGATGGTGCCGCTCGACGCAGCGCGCATGCTGCAGCAAGTCGCGCTGGCGCTCGACTATGCGCATGCCCGAGGGGTGATTCACCGCGATATCAAACCGGAGAACATCCTCCTGGAGCGTGGGACGAATTCTGCCGTCGTAACGGACTTCGGCATCGCCCGGCTCATGGAAGCGGCGCCCGCGACGGCGACGGGTCAGGTGCTGGGGACGGTGCACTACATGAGTCCCGAACAGGTGCTCGGCGAACGCGTCGACGGGAGAAGCGATGTGTACTCGCTGGGCGTCGTTGGGTTCAAGGCCGTAACCGGGCAACTGCCATTCGACTCCCGGTCGGCCACGGCGGTGCTGGTCGAGCACGTGACGAAAGAGCCGCCCAGGGTCCGCAGTGTCGGTCCCGGCGTACCCGAAGCACTCGCCGGAATAATCGATCGGTGTCTCGCCAAGGATCGGGGCGCCCGTTATCAAAGCGCCGGTGAGCTTGCCGCCGCGCTCGACGATGCGACACGCTCGATTCCGCGATCGAGCGGGGCCACGCTGGCGACGGAGTCGAAGGAGCCGCGGATACTTTCCGAGCGAGAAGCCAAAGCTCTGTGGTCCCGCGCGGCCGAGCTGCAGTCGGAGACGGGGGTGCAAACCAGTCTCCGCAGTCCGCCTCCCTCACTCGGTCCGCCGACCGTCGAAGACCGGCGCACGCTCACCAGTGGGTACCGACTCAGTGATGTTCGCGAAGCCGCGACCGAGGTTGGGATTCCGGAGCGCTATATAGCGCGGGCGCAGTCGGAACTCGGATTGAGCAGCGGGGATGCGGATAGGCAGCGCTCGTCTGCTGTTGCTACGCGAACGGCCACGGGCAGATCAAAGGCTGTAACGCCCCAACGCTTCGGGCAAAATATCTTCCTGGGTGCGCCGACGAACATTGTTTACGAGGTTGAAGCTCCCAGGGAAATAGGCGCGGAAGATCTCGAGGTTCTTGCCCTCATGCTCCAGAGGGCAATTGGTGACCCGGGACACGTCAGCTCTCTGGGGAGAAGCCTGCATTGGAGCTCGGCCCAGCAACAGAGGCGACTGCAGATCAGCATCGTGCCGCGCAACGGTCGGACAATCATACGTGCTGACGAGCGGCTTCAGCCCCTCGTCGGCGGGCTATTTGGCGGAATAATCGGCGGCGGAGGGGGTGGTATCGGAGGCGGCGTCGGGATGCCGCTCGGAATCGCGATTTGGCACTCGCCTCTGGCTGGATTGAGCTTCTTTGGTGCTACAGTCTTCGGCGCGTACCTGACCGCGCGTACGCTATTCGTCTCGATCCGCGGCAGGCGCGAACGAGAACTGGCCAATCTGCTCGACGATATGGCCGCGCATATCATGGGCACCGACTGACTGCGGGAAGCGGGAAGCGGGAAGCGGGACGCGGGGCGCGGGGCGCGGGTATCAGCGTAGCTTTTTGACTGCAATTGAGGGCTACTTGACGCCCCGTGCCGCGGATGGGGGCGGCTCCCAACCACTCGGCCGCTCGAGTGCCGCTCTGTCCCATTTTGCACGATCGGCCGCCGCCTCGTACGTGCTCTGCAAAAATTCCAGCACTGTCCGCTCCGGGTCCGGCGCTGAACGGACGATCTCATACGGCAGAATCCACTCGTGCATGTCGGGGTGATAGTACGCGCCCTCGGGCCGAATCGGCGCTACGTCGCAGCCTGGCGGCTCCGGATACGAGTATGCGTAGAATGCCGAATCGGCGACCGGTCCACCCACTGATCCTGCCCACCAGCCGGCGCTGATGCATTCGTGCGAATAGCCTTCGCGCATCACGTAGGCCGGGCAGTTTGGAATTACTCCCCCATACTCCGGCGCCGAACGCCCCGAGAATCTGGTGCACGCGATATCGAACCCGCCCCACCAGAAATGCGATGGACTCGATTTGCCGACGAACCGTCCGCGAAATTCCTTGAGCGCGCGATCCGCCTGGACGAGAACCTGCCAGCAGCGATGCGCCGCGTCCGGATCGTAGGATGCGTGGATGCGATCGTCCGTGAAGCGGAGAGTATCGGGTAGCTCCATGGGCACCGGCTTGACCTTCACGTCGATGCCAAGGGACCGCAGCATCGACATGTACTCGTCGTAGAAGTCGGCAACGGATCGAGCGACGAGAGGGATCGTTCGAATATCTCCCTCGCTCGTCCGCGCGATCAGCTTGTGGTTGGTGAAGTCGAAGCTGACGTCGAAGGTGCGTCCTTCATATGGTATGGGCGATGTGGTCAGGCCGCGGCCGGTGACATACAGCACGACCTGCCACCAATGGTTCTGCATCGGCGCCAGCGCCAGCCGAGTCTTGCCGACGATCTGCGTCCATCGGTGGAGCGTCGACTGGGTCGGGGCCCAATCTTCGAGGGAGAGGCGGGGCCACGTCCCCGTTTGGGGTATCGATTGTGTCTCGATCACACCTGATATTCTAAACCACGTCACTCGCGAGTGTCGAGGTCCAGACGGAATTAGTTCGCTTTGCCAATTCCAAAACACCTGCCCATGATGTCCGAGCAGTTGATCGTGCCCGCGGGCACAAGTATGGCAGAGTGAACTGATTCTCCGCCGCTAACTATCAGGTCCAGGAGTCGCCCCTGCTCACCCCGCTTCCACTTCGACAGCTCGGCACTACCGACATGGAAATCACGCGGGTCGGATTCGGCGCGTGGGCAACTGGCGGGGGCGGCTGGGCCTTCGGTTGGGGACCGCAGGACGACGATGAATCCGTCGCCGCGATCAGCCACGCACTCGAGCGTGGCGTCAACTGGATCGACACCGCCG
>JBGQIT010000017.1:0-17600 GCA_041498575.1 Gemmatimonadaceae bacterium | reverse complement strand
GGCGATCAGGGCGCTCGGCGCCGGCGATCTCCGGATCATGGCACAGCACGTGTTGCCAAACGTCATCGCTCCCGTCGTGATCGCCGCGACGCTCGGCGTCGCGGGCGCGATCATGGCCGAAGCGGCGCTCTCATTCCTCGGCCTCGGTGTTCCGCCTCCGGCGCCGAGCTGGGGGTCGATGATCGCAGACGGACGCGATCTGGATCAACTTCGACGCGCTCCATGGACGTCGGTTTTCCCGGGGGTGGCGATCGGCGCCGCGGTGCTTGGATTCAATCTGCTGGGTGACGCGTTGCGTGACGCTCTCGACCCGCGACAGTACTACCGAGCGAAGAAGGACGGGGACGTCTGATCACGGGCTCGGCAATATTGTTTCCTTGGAGAAGACACCCCGGGAGAGTTATATATCTGCAGTTCGAACGGACGGGTTTACCGAATCATCAAGTGTGGCGGTAATCCAGCACGATGAGCGCGGGTAATCGAGACGAATACCGGCGCACTATTTTCGACCGGCACGGCCCCGAGGCCGCGCAGCTCGTGCAGACGGTCAGCTCCCTGGCCATACCCGTTGTCGCCGGCGCACTGGTTGGTGGCGCGCTTGCCGCGCGAAAGGGCTTCCCGACGCTGCTCATCGTGGTGTCGATGGTCGGAGGTTCGCTCGTTTTCGCGGTGTGGTGGTGGTATTTCGTCACCAGGCTCTCGCACGGCGCGGGCAGAGCATTCGGCGAATTCATCCAGCCGAGTGCGACCGGAAGTTACGAGCGGCAATATTCGCGTGAAGACGCGCTCGTGATGCGTGGGGATGTCGAGGGCGCACTCGCATCGTACGAGAAGGTCATCCTCGAAGCCCCGAACGACGCACAGCCGCGCCTTCGCGCCGCCGAGCTATATGTGAAATCGGGAATGCGTGAGAGGGCGGAGCTTCTCTATCGAGCGGTGCAGCGTCTGCCGCGCGCCGCGCCAAAGGACGACATCTATGCTTCCAACCGGCTCGTAGACCTCTATCTCGCGTGGCCGGGCCACGAGACAAAGGGTCTCCGCGAGCTCAGACGACTCATCGACACTTATCCGGAGACCGATGTAGCTGAACGCGCACGTGCAGGTCTTGTGAATCTCAAGGGCCAGCTCGGCATCGCCGAGTAAGGTCTCTCACATCAACACGGGGATGACCATGCTGTACCTGACTTCGACACAAGCACTTGTTCAGGCTGCCACACCTTCCTTCACAGAGACGCTGATGGCGTCGTTCCGCGATGCGTTCTCGATGATCCTGAGCGCGATTCCGCGGATTCTTGGGTTCATCGTCGTCGTGGCGATCGGATGGTTCGTGTCATCGATTCTGGCGCGAGCCGTGATGGGATTACTGAAAGCGATCCGTTTCGACGAGCTGATGCAGAAATCCGGGCTCTCCGACTTCACTAACAAAATGGGGACGGGCACCGACGCGGCGGGAATAGTCGCCGGCCTTGTGAAGTGGCTCGTTCGCATCGTGGTTCTGCTGGTGGCGTTCGACGTGCTCGGCCTGCCCGCGGTTTCGGACGTGATGCGGCAGCTGCTGCTCTGGCTCCCGAATCTCGTGGTCGCAATCTTCGTCCTCTTCATCGGCGGAATTGCGGCGCGCGCGCTCGGCAACATCGTACGCGGGGCGACAGCGGAGGCTGGGTTCACCAATCCGGAGACACTGGCGAATGTCACACGGACCACTGTCTGGGCGTTCGCGATCGTGGTGGCGATCAATCAGCTGGGAATCGCGACGAACCTGATCAACACTCTGTTCACCGGATTCGTGGGAGCGCTGGCGGTTGCGCTCGGTCTGGCGTTTGGTCTGGGCGGGCGCGATCTCGCGTCGCGTACGCTCGAGAACTGGTACGACGTGGCGCAGGACGTCAAGCCGCGGAGAAAAGCACGGACCGACGAGTAGGGGTCACAGTTGCGCAGCCGTTAAGGCGGAACTGCAACTGCGAGAAGAGCTAGGTGGAGGGTTCGAGGTGCTAGGTACGAGGTAGGAGGTAGAAGGTAGAAGGTAGAAGTGCCACGTGGTGCGCGTTTCCTCACACCCCGCACCTAGTACCTCGCACCACCCACCTAGCTCTTCTCGCTGTTGGTTTTTCCCTGCCGTACAAGAAGGAGAAACCGATCCCTCATAGATGCGGGGCGATCGCGGCCGTCGCCTTCTCCGACGTGATGATCGGAATGACCTCGAACTCGATGAGGTCGCTCCACTTGGAGATCCACTCATCCAGAAGCATTCGATCGTCACAATCCATCACCTGAAAGCAGCGCTCGAAGTCGGTCGTCACCCAGCTCGAAAGGTACCGCGCACCGTGCGGAGTCATCCGCCCCTTCTCCTTGAAGCGGCGATAGACCGGCTTTGCATCACCATCGCGGTACGTCTCGATCACCATGAAAAGCATGTGTGCCTCGGTTCAGGGCAGTGTAACGAAGAGGGTCAGCGCGTGCTACTTGGGGCGGTAATCGAATCCACGAAAACTACTACTCGGCCGCGACTCAAACCCAGCTTGTGGTGGACACTCACCGTAACCTGATGCTCACCCACGCTCAGATTCGGAGTATCGAGGCGCGGCTGCCTTCCAAGGTCGCCATCGATGTCGCTGACCCAGTGCCACTCGCTCTGAGGAATCACGCCAGGGTCTTCATTGCTGTTTAGATCGGCCACGAAGTGGATGGTGTCGCCTTTCACGAAGTGCGAATTCTGCTTCGGGAGACCCACCGTCAGCTTCGGCCCGCTGTCCCGGCAAGCAAGAGTCGTTGTCAGCGCAACAATCATGAATAAAACGTGAATTCCAGAGCGTTGATTCCACACTGTCATTTCTTGCCCCCTCGGATCAGACCGTAATCCCGCGCGCCCTTTCTCAGCAGATGATATCCCCCAGCCAAAGGCTTGGCTGAAGTGAGGTCGGTTTCCGGAGTCACGCGCTGCCCGTTGAGATAAACCCCACCCTGCTCAATCAGTCGCTTCGCCGCGCTTTTCGAGGCGGCAAGCTTCAACGTCACCATCACATCCAGCAACCCGGGAACCTCGCGTGACGTCGCGAACGGAACTTCCTCACTCAACGCGCGCAACACGGGCTCCGATAGCGTCGTGGGATCTGCTTTCCCGAACAACACTCGCGACACCTCCTCCGCCACTCGCGCGGCTTCGTCGCCGTGTACGCGAGCAGTCACCTCGCGCGCCAGAGCCTGCTGCGCCTCGCGCTTCTCGGGCGCTGTCTCGATCAGCTTGTCGAGCGCTTCGATCTCCTTCCGGGACAAAAGCGTGAACAGTCTCAGGTATTTGCCCGTGTCGCGATCGTCAACGTTGATCCAGTACTGATAGAACTTGTACGGTGATGTGCGCGCGGGATCGAGCCACACCGCTCCCTCTTCGGTCTTTCCGAACTTGGAGCCGCTCGCGGTCGTCACCAGGGGCATTGTCAAAGCGTGCGCGGTCTTTCCCTCCACGCGCCGAATCAGCTCCAGGCCGGCGGTGATGTTGCCCCACTGATCGCTGCCGCCCATCTGCAGCGTCACTCCCTCGCGGCGATTGAGCTCCAGGAAATCGTACGCCTGCAGCAGCATGTACGAGAACTCGGTGAACGAGATTCCGCCTTCGATCCGCGACTGCACCGAATCCTTCGCCAGCATGTAGTTGACGGTGAAGTGCTTGCCGACATCGCGCATGAACTCCACTGCCTTGAGCGGACGAAGCCAGGCCGCGTTGTCGCGCATGCGCGCGGCCCTGGGGCCCGTGAAATCCAGAAAGCGCTCGAGCTGTTTCTCGATCGAGCGCGAATTCGCCTCGATCTCGTCCACCGACGCGAGCGGCCGTTCCGACGTCTTCCCGCTCGGATCACCGATCATGCCGGTGCCGCCTCCAACCAGCGCAATCGGCCGGTGCCCCGCTCGCTGCAGATGCGCAAGTCCCATCACCGGCACGAGATGGCCCAGATGCAGGCTCGGAGCGGTAGGGTCGAACCCCACATATGCGCTCACTTCTCCCGTTGCGAGAGCGTCAGCCAAACCGTCCGTGTGTTGGTAGACCATACCGCGCCACGACAGCTCGTCCAGTAATGAATTCTTCGCTTGCATGCGGAGAAGATAGGGACGCCCGCCCACGGTGTCACCTTCGGTGTATCACAGTTATCTTCTTTACTCCGCATGGCCGCCGACACCAACAACAAACTCCGATTCCACAAGCGGCACCCAACGTTCGTCCGGGTGGTCCTGCTTTCCGTCACTTTTCTCGTCGCTCTCGGCGCCGGGGCGATCTACAGCACGTGGGCCCTCATCTGCCGTGGAAGCCAGTGCCCGTCGATCGAGAGCCTGGCTGAGTACACGCCGCACCAGACGTCGAAGCTCTACGCTGTCGACGGGAGATTCATCGCCGAGCTTGGTCTCGAGCGCCGCACGCTGGTCAAGATCGACGAGATCCCGAAGATCGTTCAGGATGCGTTCGTCAACACCGAGGACAAGCGCTTCTACCAGCACGCCGGCATCGACTGGCATCGCGCCGTCGCCGTGGTCCTGCGCTCGCCGCTCCACGGCTACTCGCAAGGGTTTTCCACGATAACGATGCAGCTCGCGCGCAACGTCTTTCCCGAGAAGATCTCGCGCGAGAAGAGCATCATCCGCAAGGTGAAGGAAGCGAAGGTCGCGCGCGAGATCGAAGCGAAGTACGACAAGAAAAAAATCCTCGAGCTTTACCTCAACCAGATCGATCTCGGCCATGGGGCCTACGGCGTCGAGACGGCATCGCAGCGATACTTTGGGAAGTCCGTTCGCGATCTGAACCTCGCCGAAGCCGCGACCCTCGCGGCGCTTCCGAAAGCTCCTGCCCGATACAATCCGGTGCGATTCCCGGAGCGCGCGATCCAGCGGCGCAATACCGTGATCGAGCTGATGCGCCAGAACGGACGCATCAGCGACGCCGACGCCAGCCGAGCGAAGGCGTACCCGCTCCAGCTGGCCAACAAGTCAATTTCAGGCGAGACCGCTCCGTATTTCGTCGAATGGGTGCGCCAGCAGCTCGACGCGCAATTTGGCAAGCAGCTTTACGAGCAGGGACTGAAAGTCTTCACCACGCTCGACCTCGACATGCAAAGCGCGGCCGAACGGGGACTGGAGCGGCAGGCGCGCGCGATAGAATCCGGACGCTTCGGGCCGTACAGCCACGAAACGTACGAGCACTACCTCGCTCACCGCGAGGGCGACGAAGGCAGCGGCACTTCACCTTACCTCCAGAGCGCGTTCCTCGCCCTCGACCCGCGCAACGGCGCTGTCCGCGTCATGATCGGCGGACGCGATTTCGACGATTCGAAGTTCAATCGCTCCGTTCAGGCGCTGCGTCAGCCGGGCTCGACGTTCAAGCCGATCGTGTATTCGGCCGCGATTCAGAACGGCAGGTCGCCGTCATATCTCGTCAACGACAGTCCGCTCGTGCTCCAGGTGCCCGGTCAACCCGAATGGGCCCCGCAGAATTACGATCTGAAATTCCTCGGTGAGATTCCGCTCCGCCAATCTCTCTACCTCTCCCGCAACGTTTCCACCGTCCGCCTTGGCATGGAGCTCGGGGAACAAACCGTCATTAATGAGGCGAGGAATTTCGGCATCACCACTCCCATTCCTCCGTATCCATCGATCCACATCGGAGCCGCCGATGTTTATCCGATCGAGCTGATCTCAGCCTACAGCGCGTTCGCGAATCTCGGCGTGCGGGCTACTCCCAACGCGATCATACGAGTCGAGAATCAGAAGGGCGAGATCCTCTGGCAGCCGACGCCGACGCGCACGCAGGTGATGTCGCCCGAAGAAGCCTGGATCATGGTCGACATGATGAAAGACGTGATTCGTCGAGGAAGTGCAGCCGGAGTGTACGCATCGGGTTTTCATCTTCCAGCTGGTGGAAAAACGGGGACGACGAACGATGGTACCAACGTCTGGTTCGTCGGTTACACCGCCGATCTCATCGCCGGAGTCTGGTACGGACTCGACCGGCCGTCGAAGATCAAGGACAACGCGCAGGGCGGCGTTCTCGCTGCGCCGGCGTGGACCGCCTTCATGACCGAGGTGTATCGCCGCATGCCGTCGCCGCCCGACTGGCCGAAGCCGCTGTCAATCGTCACGCGCGAGATCGACGTCAGCAGCGGATTGCTCCAGACGCCGTACTGCCCGCGCGATCTCGTCACGAGCGAGTTCTACATATCCGGAACCGAGCCCACGCGCGACTGCGATAAGCACGGACCGTATGCGAATCCTGGCCTCACGCCGGTCGATACCTTGAGCACGATTCCGATCACGCCGCCCCCGCCGGGTGGAGTGCGTGCGCCGATCACCGTGACGCCACCCCCGGTCCAGCCGGGCTACGAGCCGGTGCCATCGCGTGGACAACAGCAGCGGATTCCGACGGTGTTCGACACGACAAGGCGGCGCGATACTACGCGTCGCCCGACTGTGTTCGATACGACGCGTCGACCTCCACCGCGACGTGACACCACGCGCCCGCGAACCGATACGATTCCGTCGCCGGCTCGCCCGCCGGACCCGATCCCGCGTTGATGCGCTACCACGCGCGTTGGGTGCTGCCAATCACCCAGCCGCCGATCGAAAACGGAACCGTCGTCGAGAGCGACGGATTGATCACCTACGTCGGCCCGCGCGCCGACGCGCCATCAGGTAAAGACTACGAGCTCGGCGAGGCAATCCTGCTTCCGGGTCTCGTCAACACCCACACCCATCTCGAGCTCACCGCGATGCGGGGCTTCCTCGAGGATTGTCGCTTCGCGGAGTGGATCGACAAGCTTCGCCAGAGCCGGAGTGACATTCTCGACGCCGAGATGCTGCTCGATTCGGCGCGATTCGGGATCGTTGAAGGGCTCGAGGCAGGCATCACGACTTACGCCGACACTTGCTCGAGCGGCGTAGTGCTCCACGCGATGCACGAGCTCGGCGTCCGCGGAATCATGTACCAGGAAGTCTTTGGCCCCGATCCTTCGCACGCGGCAATCGCAATGCGCGAGCTGGAAGAGCGCATCGAGACGCTCCAGCTCGAGCAGACAGGACTGGTCTCGCTCGGCGTTTCACCGCACGCGCCTTACACCGTGTCCGATCCCCTGTACGCCGCGGCGGCGAGCTTTGCAAATGCGCGCCGCCTTCCTCTCGCTATGCACATTGCCGAGAGCGAGCCGGAGTACGATATCGTGGCGAGCGGAACCGGTGACTTCGCCGATCGCTGGCGACGGCGCGGAATTCCTGTCGGGCCGCGAGCACGCTCGCCAATCGCGCTGCTCGAGCAGCGCGGCGCGCTGGAGCGCGGGCCACTTCTAATCCATTGCGTGCGGGTCGATGATGCCGACATAGAGATCATGGCGCGTCACCGCTGTGCGGTGGCCCACTGCCCGGCGTCCAATGCGAAGTTCGGGCACGGCATTGCGCCGCTGCTGCCACTGTTGGCCGCGGGTATTCGCGTCGGAATGGGCTCCGATTCGGTGGCGAGCAACAATCGAATGGACATTCTCGACGAATCGCGTCTCGCCGTCCTCATTCATCGCGCCGCCACCCGCAAGCACGACGCATTCGGTGCGCACCAGGCGCTGGAGCTGGCGACGATTGGCGGCGCCCGTGCGCTTGGAATCGATTCGCGGATCGGGTCCCTCGAAGCTGGCAAGGACGCCGATCTGGCGGCGTTCCGCATCGACATTCCGCGAACGACTCCCGTCGGAGACCCGTACTCCTCCGCGATCTTTGCGCTTCCCGGCCGCTCGGCCGAGCTCGTGACGGTGCGCGGACGGGTGCTGGTTGATCGAGGACAGGCGCTAGCCGCCGATAACGCGCTCGCTGAGCGCGTACGGACGATCGGAACTGCTCTGGCTCATTGGGAGGCCAGCCCGTAGCGAATAACCTGACCGTTTCGGTAAATTCAACCTCCCCACAGTAAGGAAGCCTGGTTCATGACGGCTGTAGATAACCACCACCGTATCTGGCGCGACGGCGAGTTCGTGGATTGGGAAGACGCGACGATCCACGTGATGAGTCACGTCGTCCATTACGGCTCGAGTGTCTTCGAAGGCATTCGTTGCTACGAGACACCCAACGGGCCCGCGGTTTTCCGACTCGACTCCCACATGCGGCGATTCGCGGATTCGTGCAAGATCTACCGCATGCCGCTCAAGTACTCGATCGATGAAATGTCGAGGGCCGCGGTCGAGACGGTCGCCGAGAATGGATTGCCGCACTGTTACTTGCGACCCGTTGCTATCAGGACTGGCGAGCAGATGGGCGTGCTTCCGCACGACACGCCGCTCGAAGTCTTCATCATTCCTTGGACCTGGGGCACCTACCTCGGCACCGATGCGCTCAAGAATGGCGCCGATGTGTGTGTATCGAGCTGGAGACGGCCCGCTCCCGACACCTTCCCAATGATGGCGAAGGCCGGCGGGAACTATCTCAACGGCCAGCTCTCCAAGATGCAGGCGCGCGTCGACAATTATGTCGAAGGCATCATGCTCGACTCCTTCGGTCTGGTGTCGGAAGGCAGCGGGGAGAATCTCTTCCTGGTTCGCGACGGCAAGCTGTTCACGTCGACGATCAGCTCCGGAATTCTCAATGGAATCACCCGCGACTCCGTTATTCGGATCGCGCGCGATATGGACGTCGAAGTCGTAGAAACGTCGATCCCGCGCGAGATGCTCTATATCGCGGACGAGCTTTTCTTCACCGGAACCGCTGCCGAGATAACACCAATTCGGTCCGTCGATCGCATTCCGGTCGGAGCAGGGAAGCCGGGCGCGCTCACGCTGGAAATTCAGCGCGAGTACATGGGGATCGCGACCGGAGTTGCCGAAGATCGTTATGGCTGGCTCACGCCGGTTCCGCCGCGGAAGGCCGCATCGGCAGGCGCGACCCGCAAAAAAGTGGCGCGAGAGGCGGTCGGAGATATGTCTGCGTCGGCCGTCTAGGTTCGGTTGAGCGGTGTAACTGCAAAATACGACTACCGGCCGAGGGCGGTCGGCGGGCCGGCCGTCGGCTCCGTGCTGGCTGTTTGGTGTACACGTACTGGCACAGGGGGTGTGGGTCGGGCGTCGTACTTTCCTGGTCCCCCTTACCCCGTAAGCCTGGACCCAGGAACAGCCCACGCGCAGCCCAGAGCTGGCCCGCTCACCGCCCCCGGCCGGTAGTCATAAGTTGCAGTCAAGAAGCCCGAGAAGGGGAAACGAACGAGTCTCGCAAATCGTCGCTTAGTAAGGGCGCCAGACATCCGCTTGGCGGGTGGTAGTGCCGTACCAGTTGTATATTTTGGTGGGTTCGCCCAGGAGGAGTGCTTGATCGTTGGTTGTCTGGCACTAAATGCTTCATTTGAGCCATTGACGATGGTCCCGCTGCGCCGCGCGCTGCGGCTGGTGATCGATGGAAAGGCGGAAATCGTCGAGGCAGATTCTGATCGCGTGGTTCGCTCCGAGCGGTTGACGCTACCTCGCCCGGCGGTGATCCGGCTCATGCGCTTCATCCATGTCCCACGCCGCTTCCGCCGGCAGGTGACGAACACCTTCCTGTTCGCGCGCGACCGCTACCGCTGCCAGTACTGCGGACGCCTTCAGATCGAGCTCAAGCCGCGCGAATCACTGACGCGCGACCACCTCATTCCACTCTCCCGCGGGGGCGCGAACGACTGGACCAACGTCGTCACCGCCTGCAGCCCCTGCAACACCCGGAAAGCGAACAACCTTCCGCAGGAGATCGGGATGCACCCGATGCACCCGCCGGTAGAGCCGCACTTCGTGCACCTGAGCTGGGCCGTCCGGCGACTGACGCCGACCCAGGCGAAGTACATTCGGATCTTCTATGGCGAAGAGACGCTCCATCATCTCGAGGACCTCGAGAATAGGCATCCTCATCACGGCGTGCATCGAGTCAGTTAACTGCAACTGAACGGCATCTAACAACTACAACTGAACGGGATCCGAGATCTGAGAAGCCTAGATACCCGGTCTTGGTAACCACGCTGCGACGCATCGGGTAGCGTTTTCGTACAGGCGGTTCGTTGTAATCGGATCCGCGCGAGACGCGGTCGGAGCGCGGTGACTACGTACTGAGATCTAGGCCTCTGAGATCTCGGATCCCGTTCAGTTGGTATTCATTAGGGGCGGAACGTCCCAGTTCTAGCTTCGTAATGCCGTTTCTCCCCGCCGAGCAACCGAACGACTAAAGTCCGAACTCCGCGCCCCAACGCAGTTCCGGGATTCTTCTTCCCGCTGACCGCCGGCTTAAGCTCCCCTCGAAGCCACCGCTGCACCTCATCGAGATCACTCAGCGACAGCGTCTCCACATCCAGCAGCAAGTTGTAGTACCCGCGCTCCCCCTTCTTCGGCAGCTGGATCGCGACCTTGTACGGAGCCTCCACCGCGGTCTCGGCGTCACCCGCGACCGGGAACTCACCAAGCGCCTCGGCCTTCTTGTTCACTACCCGCACCACCTGGTACTTCTTGCCGAGAACATCATACTTGAGAATGACATCCCACTCGAACGCGGCCTTGAGGTCATCGAACCAGCGGCCGGACGCCCATCGCTCGAGACGATAGTGCAGGCGCGCGGGGAATCCGTTCGCCAGCAGATCGCGCATCGAAGCGTCGGACAGCAATCCCGCGGATGAAACCGCCGGTGGCTCTTCGGCCCAGGCGGTCTGCTGGGGGAGGAGCACGTCCAGACGCACCTTTTGGGCGTCCAGCGGTACGGCGATCGCGAACACACCGGCGGCGACGAGCGAGAATTTCAGCATCGCCGAATCTCGACCCCGCGATCAGCCCGGAAATCCGGCAGCTCGGATTCACGCAGCTCGCGCCGCTCCTCGAAATAGCGCTTCCGCATCTCTAGAAGCGCCGGTGCACCCGCAGAAACACGTTCGCCGGTTCCTTCGGACTCGAAACCGACTTCGCCACGTACACGCCGATGATGCCGAGATCGAGGCCGAGTCCCACATCGGTTCTGAACGTCCCGAACCTAGGGAAGCTGTTGCTCGAGTACTGAAGCGTGCCCGATGGCTGACCGACCAGCCAACCTCGCCCCGCATCGACGAAAGCGATGGCTGTCGGCTGCACGGTGAAACCGATCCCGCGGAGCCGGATCGGCCGCGCGTTCAGAAAATCGAACAGCGACGAGTGCAACTCATTGCGGTATTCCAGCTGCGCCAGTGCCACACGCTCACACTGCGCCGGATTGCCGGGTGGCGGTGGACCGCCGCTGCTGCATTGCGACACGTCGACTGTTCCCGGCTCGTACTCCCGGAAGTCGATTCCCGGCACTGTCCCGATCCCGCCGACGGAGAATCGCCGCTCGAGCGGAAGGTCATCGCCATGCAGCCAGCCGCCGAGCACGAGCCGCGCGTTGATCCACGTCGTCGGCGAAAGGCGATTGTAACGGCGCAGATCGACGAATCCCCGTCCGTACGTCACCCGCGGCGAGACGCTCGGTCGCGTCAGCGGAGAAGTTGGTCCGACATCCGTCATTCTTCCGGTCCCGCGCTCGTATTCGGCGAGGATCAGCCAGCCTGTCGACGGATTTACTTCATCGTTCCGGGTGTCGATGTTGGCGCGCAGAACGCCGAGGTGAAATCGTCCGGCGTCCACCACCGGATTTGCGCGCCACGCTTTGCCGTTTCCGAAAACCGAGAAAACCTTTCGGGAGCGCGCGGACGCCCATCGCTCGTCGCTCCAGTCCGCCGAGAAGCTGCTGCGTGCGCTCATGTTGAACGTCGCGGTTGCCTTGGCGCCGTGTCGATTGAACCAGTCGCGGAAATCGCGATGTCCGAAGAATGCGGCGAGCGCCGCGTCGGGATCTGGAAGCTGCCAGGGCTCGACCGGTGTCATCACGTCGTAGGATGACACACCGAGTCCGTAGCCCCGCCCGCGTCCGACGCGCATATCCGCCGAAATGCGATGGCCGAGATTCTGATCGTCCCAGTGAAAGGTGTCCGCGCTCCGGATGATTCCGATCACCGACGCATTAAGGCCGGCGGCGCCGACGCTGTCGTGAAAGACGGGCCCGACGTAGACCGGCAAGCCTTCGACGCGATTGTATGTTTTCCCGGAGCTGAGAATGAGACCGCTGGCGCGGCTGGTTCTCGCCCACAGCCCAAGCCGCTCGGCCGCCGTATCCGACTGAACTGTGTCAACGGTCTGAGCACGAGAAAGAGTGGGAGCGGCACACGCGAGGAGCAAACAGAGCGCTCTCATCGTCTTTGCTGTGTTTGTCATGTCGGCCTTATACCCTCGTCGCGTTGATTCCGAGCCGCTTCATGCGCCGGTAAAGATTTGGCCTGTCCGTCTGAAGTCTTCGCGCGGCATCAGCGATGTTTCCACCCGCCTCGGCGAGCGCTCGCGCGATCACCGTTCGCTCGAAGCTCTCCAGTTTGTCCGCCAGTGAAGTCGGCCCCAGTGCAGTGGATTCTCGCGCATCGCCTACCTGTTTCTGGGCACGAGTAGGTGTGGTGGGGGGCGCAGCTTCCTCATCGCGATCCACGATGAGCACATCCTCCACCTGCTGGCCGGTGATCTCCGCGCCCGGATGCAGAATTGCCAGTCGCTCGACGATGTTGGCGAGCTCACGCACGTTGCCGGGCCAGGGGTAATCGCGAAGCAGCTGGAGCGCGTCGCTCCTCCATCGTGGCTTCGCCTGACCACTTCGTTGCAGGAACTGCTCCGAGAAGTGCTCGACCAGCTCGAAAATGTCGTCGCCGCGATCTCGCAGCGGAGGAATCGCCAGTGGGATCACCTGCAGCCTGAAGTAGAGATCCTCGCGGAACGTTCCGGCCCGCACCGCGCGCTGAAGATCGTGGTTCGTGGCCGAAATGATGCGCACATCGGTGCGAATCACTCTGTTGCCACCGACGCGCTGGATTTCCTTGGCCTCGATCGCGCGCAGCAGCTTTGCCTGTGCGTCCGGACCGAGGTCGCCCACCTCATCGAGGAACAGAGTTCCGTGATGCGCCAGCTCGAACCGCCCGATGCGGGTTTGAGTGGCGCCGGTGAATGCCCCGCGCTCGTGGCCGAACATCTCGCTCTCCACGAGATCGCGTGGAATCGCCGCGCAGTTCACGCGTACGAACGGCTTTTCGCGTCGCGCACTCGCGTCGTGGATCGCGCTTGCAACCAGCTCCTTCCCCGTGCCCGATTCTCCGGTGATGAGAACCCGCGCGTCCGTAGGCGCGACACGCGCGATCATCTGCCGCACCGTGTTCATCGCGCTGCTTTTGCCGACCATCTGCCCGCCAAACCCCAATTCGGCACGCAACGCGCGCGCGACGCGGCGCGTCTGTCGCAGCTCCAATGCGGATGAGACCGCCAGCAGAACCCCTTCGGGGGTGAGCGGCTTTTCCAGAAAGTTGAAGGCACCCAGCTTGGTCGCCTTCACCGCATCGGCAAGGCCGGCTCGCCCGCTCATCATTATCACGGGGAGATCGGGTGCGACATCGCGCAAGCGGCCGAGTGTGGCCATTCCGTCGAGCTCGCCCGGCATCATGAGATCGACGAGCGCGACGTCCGGCTCTCCCTCTTTGACCCGGGTGACGGCTTCAGCGCCGCTCGGCGTCTCCACTACTTCGTAGCCCTCACCCGAGAGCAGCGCACCGACCATGCGCCGAATGTTCGGCTCATCGTCGGCGATGAGGACTATGGGCACCTACGTCGCGCGATCCGGCGGCGAAGCAGAGGACGACGGAACCTGCCGTGCATCGCCGCCGCCTCTCCCTTCCGAAAGCAGCTTCGTGGTGAAGCGCTGGCCCTCGGTGATTCGCTCGACTTCGATCGCAACCGCTTCGAGCGACTGCTCAATTCGCTCGAGTCGCCCGGTAACCTCGCTCGGGATGCGTGGATTCTTGGACTCGGCGTCCATCTTCCGCGAATATGCTCTCGCGAGCGGAACCCCAACGGCAAGGATGATGGCAGTCGCGAAGGCACCAAGCGGAACGATTATTTCTACTCCCATTTCAATCAATCCTCGGCGCGAGCGCCGTTCGCGGGTATGGTAAACTGTATCTCTGTTCCCTTGCCCAACGTGCTCGTCGCGTTCACGGTTCCATCGTGCGCCCAAACCGCCTGCCGCGCGATTGCCAATCCGAGTCCGGTGCCGCCCGGCTTGTTGGTGACGTACGGCTCCCAGATTGTCTGGAGATTCTCGGAAGCGATTCCCTTGCCGTCGTCGGCCACCGAGATGCGCACCGCATCCCGACCTCCGAGCTTCACACCACTGGCCTTCACGGTGATGTGCCCGTTGTTCCCGGAAGCATCGACTGCATTCAGCAGTACGTTGCTCAGGGCACCGGCAAGCGCTCCGTTGTGGCCGTACACCCGCGGAAGATTCTCGTCTATCTGGAGATTGAGAGCAATCCCCGGCGGCACGCTGCTGCGCGCGGTGTAGCGAACGAGCTCTCCCATGTCCACCTCCGAGGGTGGACCCTCGGGCAGCCGTCCAAACTCGGCGAAGCTCCTCGCCATGCGGTCGAGCCGCTCCGATTCCATGGCGATGACGTCGACATCTTCCTGTAGAGCCTGGGGGGCTTGGCCGCGCAGACGGGCAAGCGCGAACCGGATGGGCGTGAGTGGATTCTTGATCTCGTGCGCGACTCTTCGCGCGCTTTCCCTGAATGCGTGCAGCCGCTCTGCCTCGACCGCCTGGCGGCGTCCGTGCTCCAGCTCCGACACCATTTCCCGCATGCTGCGTCTCAGTGTCTCGAACTCGGGCGCACCACGCACCCTGCTGGTCGTGACCTCGATCGTCGTCCCGTCATCGCCGTTCCGGCCACTGGACACGATTGTGGGCTCGGGAGGAGGAGGTAGCGGCTCACCATGACCAATCAGCTCTGTCCAGCGCACGAGCTCGTCGAGTGGGCGGCTCAATTGCCGGCTCAGATGTCCCGCCACCCGCGACGCTGCTCCTGTCAGAATCAAAAGCGCGAGAAGGCCCGCGATGGCGATGATGCGGACGGTGCGGCCAGCGAGAAAACTGTATCTCCGGGCCTGCTCCACGGAGATGCGGAGTTCGCGTTCGTGCGTATCGATGGCGCGGCGCTGCGACGGCGTTAGGGGCGCCTGGCGCGCAGCCGCTATTGCCTTCTCGCCGCTCGCCGCCACGCTGTCCCAGGCCGGTCGTCCGGTCACGAACGGCAGAGCGGTGCTGACCGTTCCGCTCCACAATAAAGTGAGCAAGAATGCCGGAACGATAGCGAACAGCGACAGGATCAGGACCAGTCGCGTGCGAAAACGCAGTTGATTCATGGGGGTTTGGGTATAAATTATACCCGTACGGCGCGACTTCGAGGATCCAGCGACCGGTCAACTGAGGGTTGACGCGCTCGCATGGACCTGAAGACGCACCGCCTGCGGCATCCGTCGCAGGATTGATACGGCGTGCAGCCGTCGCGGCAAATAATCGCAGGCACGCAGCCTCGCACAGGTAATTCCCAAAAAAAATGAGTTCTCGACCACACCGGTCCGCGTCACCAGCCGCGCACCGCCATGTTGCCCCGGTACACCGAGGGCCGCAGGCAAGCGCCCCCGTACATCGCGGCCCGCAGGCAATGTCCGCCTCCGCCCAGGCAAGTCCCCACCACGCCCCCAACGCCGCACTGCTCATCGACTTCGACAACGTCACGATGGGCATCCGCTCCGAGCTTCAGACGGAGCTCAGAAATCTCCTCTCCTCCGACATCGTAAAAGGTAAAGTCTCGGTTCAGCGCGCTTACGCGGATTGGCGCCGCTATCCCCAGTACATCGTGCCGCTCGCGGAATCGTCGATCGACATGATCATGGCGACCGCCTATGGCTCCGCCAAGAAAAACGCGACGGACATTCGTCTCGCTGTCGATGCAATGGAGCTGGTATTCACCCGCCCCGAGATCGGCACGTTCATTCTCCTCTCGGGCGATTCCGATTTCGCCAGCCTCGTCACCAAGCTCAAGGAGTATGGGAAGTACGTCATCGGCGTAGGCATCCGGGAATCCTCGAGCGACCTCCTCGTCATGAACTGCGACGAGTACTACAGCTACAACGCGCTCGCCGGCCTGGTCAGGAGCGGCGAAGAGGAAGTAGTGAAGAAGGACCCGTGGGAGCTCGTCACCGAAGCCATCAGTCAGATGAAGCGGAACGGCGACGTGATGCGCGCCGACCGCCTCAAGCAGGTGATGCAGCAGATCGACAGCTCGTTCGACGAGAAGAACCTCGGCATGTCCAAGTTCTCGCGCTTCGTGACCGAGGCCGCGCACCGCGGCTTGCTTACTCTCACCAAGCTGGAAAATGGCCAGTTCGAGATCGCTCCTCCGGGTGCGGGCGCAGCCCGCGGATTACCGGCGGGTCAGGAGAGCGCGCAGCCCGGTGTTCCGAGGCTCGCGTCGTCCGCGGAAGGCGAGACGGTGGAGCGCCCGCGGAGAGGACGGAGGGGCGGCAGGGGTCGCGACCGCGACGTGCGCGGCCAGCGTTCGGCCGCTGGGGCACCGCAACCATCTCCCGTTGAAACAGAATCTCCCCAGCAGCCCGAGGTGGCAAGAGTCGCTGCATCAGCTGCACCCGCAGCAGCCGCCCCTCCCGCTGACGGCATAGGTTCGAGCGGAATTCGCCTGCGGCGAGAGGAGGCGTTCGACCTCGTTCGTCGCGCGGTTGGCGCCAACGGAGACGCCTCGGTTCGTGCAAGCCAGGTCCGCGCCAGCGCCCGGGAGCTGCTCGGCCGCGACAGCGAGAGCCTCAGCGAGCGCAACTTCACCCGCATTCTGCAGGACGCTCACGACGCTGACATAATCGATCTCCGTCGGCGCGGGAGCGACTACGAGGTCGCTCCGGCCGCACCTTCGACTTCGCTCAGCGACCAGCTCGCGGCCGCAGAACCGCCGAGGCCAACCGCGCCCGTGATGCCGTCGACACCAACCGGCATGGGTAATCGCGGAGGTGGAAACGCTCGCGGACGGGGGCGCGGACCAATCGGTGCGCGTGTGGGCATCGTGCCGGCCGGCCTGCTTTCTGTCGGCGTGGTGGAGACATCGAAACCCGCTCCCGAGCCGGTCTTTACCGAGTCGGTTCCCGATCTCCCTCTTACGGGGGAGGACGCGCTCTCCGACAGCGATCTGAAGCCGCGTACCGGGCGCAAGCGCGCATCGGCCGACGACAAGAAGCCGCGCCGTCCGCGCACCAAGTCAGCGGCGGCATCGGGTGATGACGGCGAGAAGCCCGCGCCCCGCCGCGCCGCTCGCAAGGGCAAGAGCAAAACGGCCAGCGAGTAGTGTGAGCCGGCAAAAAATCTCGAGCCTGGAAGACTCGGCAGCGAGCCTTCTGGGCTCGAGGCCCCGCACGCAGTTCCATCGGGGCTGCATCCTCCCGCCAGGCTTCTACGAGCGCGAGACCGAGATCGTCGCGCGGGAGATGCTGGGCACCGTCCTCGAATGCGAGACGGAGAATGGAACCGCCAGCGGAATCATCGTCGAGACCGAAGCGTACCTCGGCGAGCACGACCTCGCCTGCCACGCGGCGGTCGGACGTACCGCGCGCACCGGGATCCTCTACGGACCGCCCGGCATCGCGTATGTCTATTTCATCTACGGGATGTACTGGTGCTTCAACGCCGTT
>JBGQIT010000016.1:0-17817 GCA_041498575.1 Gemmatimonadaceae bacterium | reverse complement strand
ATCACGATGAGCGCGATTCCAACTTCCCAGCGAAACGGAGAAGTGGATCCCGGCATGACCAGGGGAATTCCGAGAAAGAGAAGTGGCAGCCAACCGCGGTGACGGAACAGTACGGCGCCGATCTGAGCCGGAATCGACTGCTCCGTTGCGCTGACGCCATCGGGCCCTCGCCTAGGATTGCTCAACTGACTTTCCCCTCGTCCGGGATGCCTGCGCTCTTAGGCCACCGCCCCGGATTGTTCAACGGGGTTTTTCCTCTTCCCATGGGGCGAAGAGCGTCCGCCACTGATCGGGAACCGGGATCGGCTTTCCTTCATGCGACACGGTTACATACACGATCGACGCATCGCAGACGACAGCATCACGCTGATTCCGTACCTCCTGCCGCACGATGAAGCTGGTGTTTCCGACGGACGTGAGTCCCGTCCTGATGCTGAGATCGTCGCCCGGGAATGTCTGCGCCTGATAGGACGCCTCGACCTTTCGAACCACTGCCCACAGGCTCGATTTCATGTACTCGTCGTACGACATGTGGCGTTCGAGCGCCGACCACCGCGCCCGCTCCAGCAGTGTCAGCATGTGGGCGTGATTGACGTGCCCCACCGAGTCGCAGTCGCTTGGATAGATGTGAACTTTCAGGTTTTCAGTCATGGGATCGCAGAATTAGTGGACCGCGCCGAAAGTTAACGCCAGAGGAGCGAGTCACCATTAAAGCACTAGATTTGGGTGATGCCTCCTGCCAACACGGACGGCGCCCTCTACCTGGACAAGATACCCGAGGTAGACCGCTTCCTCTCCGAAATATCCGGTGTGAAGGAGCTCGCCCTCGATACTGAAGGGGCGAGCTTCCATCGCTTTCTCGATCGCATCTATCTGCTGCAGATCTCGACGCGCGAGCACAGCGCGATCATCGATCCGCTGCCGATCGGATCGCCCGCCAGACTGGGCCAGCTGCTCCAGAGCAAGGCCGTGGAAGTGGTCTTCCACGACGCCGACTACGACCTGCGGCTGCTGCACCAGGACTACGGCTGGCACGTCACCAATATCTTCGACACGCGGATCGCGTCGCAGCTGCTGGGAATCAAGTCTTTTGGGCTCGCGGCGTTGCTCGATCAATACTTCGATGTGAAGCTGGACAAGAAGCACCAGCGCGCGGACTGGTCGATGCGTCCGCTCACGCCGGACATGCTGCAGTACGCCGCGCAGGACACCCGGTATCTGCTGCAACTCAAGGATCAGATAAAGGAGCAACTCGAGCGTCGCGGCCGTCTGCACTGGGCGGAGGAGGAGTTCGCCCGCCTCGAGGGAACGCGCTGGGAAGCCGAGGAGAGCATGGAAGGATTTCTCCGCCTCAAAGGCGCGCGCGATCTCTCCCGTCGGGAGCTCGCCGTACTCCGTGAGGTCGCCAACTGGCGTGACACTGTTGCGGCGCAGCTCGATCGCGCGACGTTCCGGGTGATTGGCAACGAAGCGCTGTTCGAGATTGCGCGCCGCGCACCGAAGAACGCGACGGAGTTGGGCACGATCAAGGGAATGCCGAAGGGAATGATCGAGCGCGCCGGGGCCGACATCATTTCGGCGATTCGACGCGGGATGGAGGCTCCCGAGGCGGAGCTGCCGAAATTCCCGAAAGGTCAGCGCTGGAACAAGGATCGCGACTTCGACGAGAAGGTTAATCGTCTCAAGGCGGTGCGCGATGCAGCAGCGACGAGGCTGGAGCTGGATCCCGGGGTGTTGTGCTCGCGGGAGAGACTGGAAAACGTGGCGCGGAGCGGCGCGAAAACGACCGAGGATCTTGCGGCGGTTCCCGATCTCCGAAGGTGGCAGCTCGAGGAGATGGGAGAAGGCTTTATACGAGCCCTCGCTGGGGGCGGATAGGAATCACACTCTCAACGCGCCTTGAAGACGAAGGCTTGAGTTTGCCAAGTTGCGACCGGACAATTGCCCACCCTTCCTGGCACATAACGCATGGTCGCCATTCTGTCAAAGACAGCGCGAATAAAATCGGTGTAGTGGCCTGAGTGCACGTCAACTGACTGCGGAGCGACGGTTCCGTCCGGCAGGATCGTAAAAGTCATTACGACGCTGTCCGAAACTCCCGACCGTTCCGCAATGCTCGGGTATTTTGGTCCTCGCGCGTTTTTCGGCCAGGCCGCTTCGCTGAATTGCGAGGCGTAGTGAGGAATCTTTGTCCGAAAGAGGTGTCGGTAGCGAGGAACTGTGTCCGAGTGTTGCTCGACGTGAATGGAGATGTCCAGAGGAATCGAATCCGGCTGTGCAAAAAAGGGGACCGATTTTTCGTCGCTGAGCTTCTGGAGCACGGCGCGCACACTATCGGACAACGTTGGCGTCAGCGCAAAATCAACAGTCACTATTCGCGATAGCGTACCGCCGGGGTGAGCAGTCGCATACGCCTGACTTCCGAGCATTAACGCGCCGCCGACACATTTGTGGCTCACTGAATCGCACGGCGACCAGCCGAGCACGACGCTCAATGGCAGATTTTGCGGCATCTTGAGCCGGGATCGAAATTCCTGAACAAGCAATCCCTCAAAATCGGGCGGAAGCTTGGCCTTTCGATCCTGTGGCTTCACGCTCATCGTCACTATCGCTAATAGGGTATCGATGGCGTGCAGGGTGTCGAGACAACCCACGGTGTCACGGCCGGGATTCCTCTGAAGCCCGGCGGAGGATTGTTCGCTAACTCGCGTCGCACCGATGGCAATGAGTGGGGTTAGCAGAACGCTCAACGCCGCGAGCTTCGGCGATCTCATTCCGGCACCTTGAACAGGAATCGCTGCGTCATCCGCGTCGCCACGGCGCAGTCGCCCAAGTGTGCCGGGTGGTAGCGCGTCCGACCGAGCGCATCGAGCACCGACGCAACGAAATCCAGATAGTTGGCGCTCACGAGCTCGATCGATTCGGCCGCAATCGCGCCATCGGCGTCGACGGTGAACGCCAGCGTCACGCTGTCCTCAACGCCCGCCAGGCGTGCATTGAAGGGATACTTCGCATCTACGCCTACCGCGGGCATCGACGCGTAGCGGAACGGCCAGTCGTACTTTGGCACCTTCGCCTGAAACACCTGTCGAACTTTCGGAACCGTGTCCGGTTCTTCTTCCTGGACGATCTGGAGCATGAGGGGAATCGGATCGAGATCCCCAATCGGTGGCACCAGCGCGGCGCGCGACATCGATTGCAGCGCGGATTTCACGCTGTCGGCGAGACGCGGCGTCAGCGCAACATCGACCATCGCTATGTCCGACAGCTTCCCATCATTGTGCACAGTGGCGTACGCCACCGCCCCCACGCTAAGGATGCCTCCAACGCATCGTGAGCCCAGTGAGTCGCACGGCTGTGAGCCCATCACGACGCTCAATGGCAGTTTTGACGGAACCCTGAAGCGCGAGCGGAACTCCTCGACGAACAAGTCCTCGAAGTCGCGCGGCAACGCGACCTTGGGATCCCGAGATGCAACGCTCATCTTGACGATCATCGAGACCGAATCAGCCGCATGGAGGGTGTCGAGGCAGCCAATGCTGTCCGCGGCCGACCGCCTGGCAGAAGCAACCTTCTTATTTGGCTGGGGATTCGTCGCGCAGGCGGCGACGAACACGAGCGGCGCGAGAGCTACAGCTCTGAGATTAAGGCGCACCCGCTCAATTTTATCGGGTGATTCGCCCTGTCACTAGAACCCGAGGTACGCCCTCACTCGCGGCTCCATCTTCTCGGGCGTCCAGAAGGGCATCCAGACGAGATTCACTTCCACCTTCTCGACGCCCGGCAGCGACTTGATTTCATTCTCGGCGTTGGTCATCAGCTCGGGACCTGACGGACACGCGGGGGAGGTAAGGGTCATGTCGACCCTGACCGTCGTGCCATCGACCGCGATGCCGTAAACCAGGCCCAGGTCGATGATGTTGAGCTGGAGATCCGGATCCTTGACGCGGCGGAGCGCGAGCTTCACCTGGTCCTCCGACACCACCCCGCTCGTGGCAGGCGCTTCAGTCGGAGTTGGGGTAGTTGTTGATTCGTCGCTCATTACAGATTCCGCGTTGGCTACCGAATAATCACTAGCTCGCACCCACTGAAACAAGAGAGGGCGCCTTTTGGGCGCCCTCTGCCTATCCACAGTATCGAAACTAGTGGCTCTTTTTGGAGCTCTTCTTGACCGCCGCCTTCTTGCCGGAGGAACTCTTCTTGGCGGAGCTGGCGCGGCTTCTCGACGTCGCGCTGGCGATCGAGTGGTGCCGGGATGAGCCGTGGCGGCGTCTCGACGCACGCCGTGGCGGCGGATTCCACCCGGCTTCGCGGTCGGCGCGGAAAGCTCTCGATCCGGAAGCGAGCTTCGGCCCGTCGAGGACGGAGAGTACCGCCGCATCCGATAGATCGGCGCGGACATCAGAAATGACCTTCGCCGGTCTGAGAGCACGCGCCGCGTGCACACGGTTGGTGAGAAGGATCACGAACATCTCGCGCTCGGGATCGATCCACATCGAGGTACCGGTGAAACCGGTGTGACCGTAGGCGGTCGGTCCCAGGTACCGGCCCGATCCGTAGTCTCCCTCAGCCGTATCCCAGCCTAGCGCGCGGTGACCGAACGACCGCGATGTGAAGAGATCGACAGTCGGCTTGCTGATGATCTGGACGCCGTTGTACTCGCCGCCATTCAGCATCATCTGCGCGAACACAGCGAGGTCGGCAGCGGTACTGAAGAGGCCTGCATGTCCCGCCACACCGCCCAGAGCGTAGGCGTTTTCGTCGTGGACCTCGCCTCTCAGCGGATAGCCGCGCGGCGGAGTGACCTCGGTGGGAGCGATGCGATAGCGCAGCGAGTCAGCGGGACGGTACATCGTCTCGTTCATCCCAAGGGGCTCGAACACGCGTCTTGTCAGGTACTTGTCCAGCGGCTCGCCGGAGACGACTTCGACCAGCAGTCCCAGAACATCGGCACCCAGATCGGAGTAGATGTATTGGGCACCGGGACGGCCCTCGAGGGGGGTGCTCAGGACCAGGGCACGCGCTTCGAGCGGCGTCTGGGCGATCCGCCAGATATCTCTGCCCGCCGGAAGCCCGGATGTATGCGTGAGGAGCTGACGGATGGTGACCCTGTCCTTGTCGCCGCCGCCGAAGGTGGGGATGTAATTAACGACCGGGTCATCGAGCCCGATCTTCTTTTCGTCGAAAAGAATCATGATCGCCGTAGTGGTACCGACGACCTTGCTGAGGGACGCCACGTCGTAGATCGTGCGCTCGGCATCGACCAGGGTGCTGTTCTCGCTCCAGGAGAGCTTGCCGAATCCCTTCTCGAACACCGCGGCGCCCTTTCTGCCGACGATGACAGAGGCACCAGGGTAGCCTCCAGCCTTGATTCCGCGCTCAACGACGCGCTCGATCGCGTTGAGACGGCTGCTGGACATGCCGACCTCAGTCGGTGACTTGACGGGCAGGCCATCGCCCGCTCGTGTCATCGTCAGGGCGGTAAGAATGACTCTAAGCAACGCTAACTCCTTTAACTACTGTATTTTATACTGTCCGCGAAGACCGAAGTTCCGACCCGGGTTGGACCTGCTGCTCCGCGGAATGGCGAGGCGTACCGTTGCAAACGATTGCGCAGAGGGAAAGTCACCGGATTTTCGGGAAACTATAGGTAGAAGTGGAGTGACTAATCAAGAGTCCGAGATGCCATTCGATCAGCTCGACCTCAAGCGCGCGATAGACGGCGACGAGAGGGCGATGCAGCGGCTTTGGTCGCAGCATTCGCCGCACATCGACGCGGTCGTTCGCAGGCTTTGTGACGATGCCGAGCTGGCCGCCGACATCTCGCAGGAGGTCTGGATGCAGATATTCAGGGCACTTCCCAGCTACCGGGGCGACTCACAGTTCGGAACATGGGCCCACCGGATCGCGGTGAACCGCACTTTGAATGCACTACGCAAAATCAGGCGCATTGCGAAGCTGGAAGTGGACATCGAGGACGATTCCGCGATGACCGAGCAGGATAGCGACCGGACATTCGTGG
The DNA here is from genome assembly GCA_041498575.1 of Gemmatimonadaceae bacterium. GTDB lineage: Bacteria > Gemmatimonadota > Gemmatimonadetes > Gemmatimonadales > Gemmatimonadaceae > UBA4720. The sequence goes on along the minus strand of JBGQIT010000016.1, from coordinate 11,795 downwards.
CGGAGTCGATCGAGCAGGCAATGACCAAGCTGTCGCCAGGGGCCAGGGCCGTGTTCGTGCTTCACGACATCGAAGGGTACACGCACGGCGAGATCGGAGAGGAACTCGGAATCACGTCGGGCGGATCGAAATCGCAACTGTTCAAGGCGCGCGCCAAGCTGCGGAAGCTGCTCGCGCATTTAGTGGATGAATCACCAACCGTCGCAGTAAAGGGGAAAGCACATGTCGCACCTGTCTGAAGAGCAACTAGACCGGATCATCGCCGAGGAACGCTTGCGCGAGCAAGCGCCGCTCAACGAGTGGCGGACGATCGCCGCGCGGGCGCGAGAGGAAGGTTTGATTCGCGAATCGCAGTCGTCGCGATGGTGGGCGTCGAGCCAGCCGTGGCTACGGTCCGCCGCGGCGGTGCTGCTCCTCGTTGGCGGAATCGCCATTGGCCGGGCGACGATAGCGTTGCCAAGCACGGTTCAGGCGACGGCGAGCAAATCGACTCCGACAGCCGGTGCAAACTTCGCGTCTGTGGATGATGCGTCGGCCGCACTCAATCGCGCCGTCGACGAGTATCAGCGCGCGTCAGAGTTTCTCGCCGTCAACAATGCCTCGACGGGGAGCAGGGACAGCCTGGCGATGTACTCGAAGCGAGCAGAAGCGCTGGACAAGATCGAGAACGCAACGGTGAGCGCGCTGCAGACGGCGCCGCACGATCCGGTGATCAACCAATACTACCTGGCGACGATGGGTGCGCGCGTGGCAACGCAGCAGCAGCTCGTCGCTCGTCCGGTGGGATTGAGGGGGTTCTAGGGTGACCGTCACCTTGAAGTTGTCGACCTCGGGAAATGCGTCGCGGTTCACGCTAGCGCTGATCGGATTTCTCGTTTTGCCTCTTGGAGTTCAGGCGCAGCGAATGCCGCCGGCGATCGAGCAGCCGCCAATCGGCTGGTTCGGAGTGAGGATCTCGGACCAGGCGATGATCAACGAGCATGGCGACGCGTTCTTCGACTCATATCCCGTGGTCACTGGCGTTGATTCCAGCTCGCCGGCAGCGAAGGCAGGAGTCCGACCCGGTGACGTGCTGCTGTCATTCAACTCGCATGACATGCGCGGCGGCTCCGTCGAGCTCACCAAGTGGCTCAAGGTGGGCGCGCCTTTTGTTCTGAGAATCCGCCGCAACGATGCGACGCGCATCATCAGGGGAACGCTCGGCAGGCGTCCCGAAAACTGGGACTCGAACACGGTCGTCCAGCTCACGGTGCCGGAGATCATGGAACGGCAAAGCGGAGCGATTGCCCGTCCGCCGATTCAACGGGTCGGAATGATCCGTACTCGAATGCCCGTGCCGGAACCACTTCCTGCGCTTCTACCTCCGGCGTTGGGATACGGAGGCGGGACCTATCCGTTCGCGGGCGCCGAGTTCACGGCGCTGAACCAAGATCTTTGTGACGCGCTCGGCGTAAAACCCGAAGGCGTGTTCGTCACGAGCGTGATCGAGGGCTCGGCGGCGAGGGCGGCCGGACTACGAGGCGGAGATGTCGTCGTCAAGGCGGACAGCATTAGGATCGCAAGTCCCATCGATCTCGTGCGCGCGATCAGAAACGCGGATGAAACCGATCGCTCGGTCGACCTGCAGATCATTAGAAAACACAAAGCGCAGGCACTGACGCTGCGCTGGTAAGACTTCGGCGTATGGCAATACGACGATAACTGGCATCCACAATACTGAAGCAGGGAGCCGGGAGCTTTGCAGCCCTTTTGCGCAGAGCTTCTATACAGGCGCTCCGGATTGCGAATTCCAACAACTCGGTTATGGCGCCGGAAGCTTCCTTCCTTCGGGGAGCAGCGATGCATGAATGGCGATGGCGGCAACGGCCCCGCTTGCCGCCGCGGCGATCGCCACCTGCGGACCAGGCGCAATGTCGCCCGCCGCGTAGACGTTCTTCACCGAGGTGTGATTTCGGTCGTCGATGACGAGGCGGCCCATCTCGTCGCGCTTGCATCCGAGCTGCGCACCGAGGTCGTCGGCGGGGTACTGGCCGATCGCGAAGTAGAGGCGCTCGCAGTCGAGAGACATAGCTCCTTCCAGTTCGATTCCAGCGATTTCACGGTTCTTCGACAGAACACACTGGATCGGAGCCTCCAGCACGGGGATGTTCAGCGCCTTGAGCTTGTCGAGCAGAACCTGGCTCATGTCCGGCTTCTCGCCGTTCGTGCAGATGACGATCTGCCGTGTCCACGTCGCGAGCGCGAGCGCCATCCCCACGGCCTTACGCCCCATGCCGACGACGACGGTCTTCTTGTCCCGGGTCTCGTAACCGTCGCAGTCGGGGCACACGTGAACGGTCTCGCCGTAGCAGCGCTCGAGCCCGGGAATGTCGGGCCAGAAATCCTTGATGCCGATGGCGAGCAGAACTCTGTAGGCTTCGATCGTCGTTCCGTCGCGAACGCAGATGGCGAACAGCTCACCCGTTTCATTGATTGCAGTATCGACGACGCCGCTCACGAACTCGACGCCGTACTCGAGGCACTCGGCGTGCCCTAGCTCTCGCAGCTCGGGCGAACGAATGCCCTTGTGACCGAGATAGCCGTTGATGCCGCGCGTCTCCCAGTTTCGTGGATCACCAGAGTCGATGACGACGACTTTGTGGAGATAGCGGGCGAGCCAGAGCGCGGAGCAGAGTCCGGCGGGGCCGCCGCCGATTACTGCAACATCGTAACGTTGTGCAGGCATGCCGAGCGCGGGTGCAAGTTCGATTCCTCGCAGACATAGCTTCGTTGCGCGTCAACACGCCAGACGCATGTCTGGATTCAGAATTTCAACTCGAACCGGGTTGTGATAACCCAACGATCAGAATTTCTCGTGAGGCCGCGGCCTATTCCGAGCGCCGCTTCCATGCCTCCCGAAAGGTCAGTCGTGCCAGTAGCAAATAGCTGATGACGCTGATGACTTCTCGCGTCGAAGCCGGAGACCGGCCCGAGAACCGAGTAATACTCGAGACCGACGGCCTCGTCATCGCCCAGCGCGTAGCCAAATCGTGCTCGGGGCTCGAATTCCCACTCGTGCTCGCCGCTACCCAACCCACGCTCGAACGCAGGATTCAGGAGCACGGAGACGCTCCCCATCTCCTTGCCGAGAATCGGTGTGAATTCGTAGCCCCAACGGTTCTCGGCGAACCCGGGACGCGCGTATCCCGCTTCCTGTGACACAGCGGCATCGAAGGGCAGATTCCAGCCTCCCGGAGCGACGGCGGTGAGACGCGCGCGGTTTCCAACGTATTGAACACCAGCGCCATTTCTCGCATAGCTCACGGCGTAGAACGTTGCTTCGAGCCAACTGGCGAGGCCCGTGCTCAACTCCAGGCTCGAGCGAAATGCACGGTGAGTGGCACGGCCTTCGTTATCGTCGACGAGCTGAGACCCGGAAGGAACGAAGTTCGTGTGAAGTTCCAGTTCTCCGGCGCCTCTCGCCGGGATGCCAGTTCCGTAAACTTCGAACTCGTAACCCTGCTGGGCCCGCGCTGGCCCCGCGAGAACCAGGAGAGCAGAAATTGCGATTGTCGTTCTGATTAACATTGTCTGGTTGAAGTCGTAGAGGTTTTCTGAAGCCGAAGAAGCTAGCAAGCAGATTGAATCCAGACAAGTCCACTCGGGATTAGATTTCGCATGATGAAAATCGCTGTTCTCGACCCCGCCAGCGGCATCGCCGGAGACATGTTCCTTGGCGCACTCGTCGACGTGGGCCTAGACAAAGCGTGGCTTGAGCGACTGCCATCAACGCTGGGATTGTCCGGTGTCGACGTGCGTATCGCCGATGTACAGCGCTCGCACGTTCACTGCGTCAAAGTGGACTTCGAGATTCCGCCGCAGCCTCATGGGAGAGCTGTCTCGGAGATCCATCGGCTGATCGATGCTGTGAAGATTCCGGACAAAGTCGCGCGCTCGGCTCACGCGGCGTTCGAGGCGATCGCGGCGATCGAGAGCGAGATACACGGTGTCGCACCTGACGAGCTGCACCTTCACGAAGTCGGAGCGGTCGACGCGATTCTCGACATCATCGGGTCGATCTGGGGCGTTGAGATGCTCGGGATCGAGCGCATCTACAACACGAAAGTCTCGCTGGGGGACGGTACGGTGAAAACCGCGCACGGTGTTCTGCCGGTACCCGCGCCAGCGACGATCCGTTTGCTCGAGGGATTCAATGTCCGTCACGGACCGCCGGGCTCCGGAGAGCTCACGACGCCAACGGGCGCCGCGCTACTCCGTGTTCTGTCGAAAGGGGCGCCTCCGCAGGAGTACAGTCCACGGCAGAGCGGCTACGGTGCCGGCACGCGCGACATCCCCGGGCAGCTCAACGCGCTCCGCATCATCGTGGGGGAAGCCACGGTCGATCAACACGATCATCACGATCACCACCATCGTGAGCATGTGCACACGGAGCATCTACACGTGCTGAGCGCGGACATCGACGACATGTCGCCGGAGGAGCTCGCGGGCGCCGCTGATGTGCTGCGTTCTGAAGGCGCGCTCGATGTGGTACTACTGCACACGACCATGAAAAAGGGGAGACTAGGGACTCGCGTCGAGGCGCTGGTGCAGACCTCGGACCTCGCCCGACTCGAAGAGAAGATCTTCACTCAGTTCACTACGCTCGGCGTGAAGACGTTCGACGTAGTGCGGAATGCGCTCGAGCGCGAGTCACGGCTCGTTCGATTCGATGGGCGCGACATTCGGGTAAAAGTCGCCACGCTTCCTGACGGGACGCAGCGAGCGAAACCGGAGTTCGACGACCTGCGGCGCGTCGCGGAAGAGACCGCGCGACCGCTTTCAGAGATCAGGTCCGAAGTCATGAGCGCGCTCAATGAAGCCGATCCCGGTTCATCCACCCGGCGAGGAAAATAACTTGGATCTCGAGGAGAGACTCATCGCCGCGATTCGCGCAGCGGCTCGAGCCCGCGTCGCGTACGTCTGCTACTCGGGTGGGGTCGACTCGACCCTCGTCCTCGCGGCGTCGGTGCGGGCGGGGGTCGACACCGTTGCCCTGCTTGGCGTGAGCGCTTCACTCGCTGCCTCGGAGCGCGCCGACGCGCATCGGATCGCTAGCGAGATCGGGGCGAGCGTCGAGGAAGTCGAGACCAATGAGATGGAGCTCGTCGAATATCGCGCCAACGCCGGCGATCGCTGCTATTACTGCAAGAGCGCGCTGTACGACACCGTTCAGGCACTCGCCGCTACGCGAAACTCGGATGGGGTGATCTTCGTCGGAACGCACGTCGATGACCTGGGCGAGCACCGTCCCGGCCTCGAGGCGGCGATGGAGCGGGGCGTTGTTGCGCCGCTCGTCGACGCGGGATTCAACAAGTCGGAAGTACGCGCTCTCGCGCGTCGATGGAATCTGTCAAACGCCGAGAAGCCGGCCGCGCCGTGCTTGGCGAGCAGAGTACCGGTCGGAATCGAAGTGACCCCGGAACGGCTCGCGCAGATCGAAGCGGTCGAAGAATTCCTGCGCCTGCATGACATCTGGCCCGCTCGCGCCCGCTGGCACGAAACGGTGGTTCGTCTGGAGATTCCGGCAGAGATGTTCGAGCGGGTCGTCACCGATCCTCTCCGCCAGGAGCTGCGACGGGCGTGCAGGAAGGCCGGCTTCCAGTTTGTCGCGCTCGACCTGGGCGGACTCCAGAGCGGCAGTCTCTCGCTTCCCCTGGTGGGATCGTGACGCAGGTTCGGTGGGACCTGGATCGCGAGTCGCGCACCGGGGTTCCAGAGGTGGTTTTTGGTCCCGGCAAGACGCCGGCGCATCTTCGTCAGATATTCGAGAACACGGCGGAACTTCGCATGGCGTCGCGGCTGAGCGAAGAGCAGATGGAAGTCCTCAGCGATCTAGCGACCATCTATCCCGAAGCGCGCATGGCTGTCCGCAATCCACGCGCGAAAAGGGACATGCCGCTCGTGCCCGTCGTCACGGCTGGAACCGCAGACATTCCCGTAGCTCTGGAGGCGGCGACTACTCTCGATGCTATGGGCATTCCGACAGCGACTCACTTCGATGTCGGCGTCGCGGGTATACATCGGCTTCAATCCATTTTGCCGGAGCTTGCTGCGGCTCGCGTGTGCATCGTCGTCGCGGGGATGGATGGAGCGCTACCCGCCGTCATCGCCGGTTTGCTCCGAGCGCCCGTGATCGGAGTGCCGACGTCTGTTGGAACTGGCGTTGCCCAGGGGGGAATGGTCGCGCTCAACACCATGCTCGCCAGCTGCAGCCCCGGAGTGGCGGTGGTGAACATCGACAACGGATTCGGCGCGGCGTGCCTGGCGCTCAAGATCCTTGGTTGCAACCAGCCCGACTAGCCCTCATCGTTTTCGGTTGTGATATCTTACCCGCGAAGTTGAGAAGTCGGTGAGCCGTTGGTTCGCTCGCCTGGGGTGAGTGGAAGGGACAGCGCAGCATGATGGACAACCTTTACAGCGAGTGGATTCATGGCTATCGCATACGGTGACCCAGTGCTGCTCAATCTCGGTCTATTGCTGATTCGCGTGATCTTCGGCCTGACAATGGTCGCCCACGGCTCGCAAAAGCTCTTCGGCTGGTTCGGTGGGTACGGTCTCGCAGGCACTGGCGGTTTTTTTGAATCACTTGGCTTTCGCCCGGGACACAGGTTCGCTGCAGCCGCCGCGCTCAGTGAGTTCGTGGGCGGGTGGCTGTTCGCCCTTGGGCTTTTCGGCCCCGTCGGACCGGCGCTCATTCTCGCGGTGATGCTCGTCGCATCCATAAGCGTACACCTTCGCAACGGATTCTTCGCCACGTCGAACGGAGTCGAGTTGCCGCTCCTCATCGCGACCGCGGTCGTAGGAATAGCGCTGATTGGATTTGGGACCTATTCCCTCGATGCCGCGTTGGGCCTCGCGACGTTGTGGACGCCCGCGCTGATAGGAATTGCGCTCGCCGTCGGGGTTATCGGCGGCTTCGTCAATCTTCTGCTCAGAAAAAAGCCGACGACACCTGACGTCTGACTTTCCCGCTCGCGCCGATGTCATGCGGTAATCGAGCTGCTCGGCACGAAGGTCGCATTTGTAGTATGCCGTGAGATCGAATTGGCGGGATCGAACGCGAGTGATAAAGGAGTGATTGTGGCGCGATGACCGGAGCGGGCCAATCGAGCTCCGCATCCCCCGCGGCGCTCGGTCACCGTCAGATACTGATCGCGTTCAGCGGCCTCGTCCTGGCGATGCTGCTCGCCGCACTCGACTCCACGATCGTCTCGACCGCGCTCCCGACGATCGTGAGCGAAATGGGCGGGCTCGAGCACCTTGCTTGGGTAGTGACCGGATATCTGCTGGCGCAGACCATCGTCACGCCCGTCTACGGAAAACTGGGCGACCTGTACGGCCGAAAGATCGTGATGCAGTCGGCGATCGTGCTCTTCCTCATCGGCTCGGTGCTGTGTGGCCTGAGCCAGAACATGACGCAGCTGATTCTCTTTCGCGCGATCCAGGGACTGGGCGGGGGTGGACTGGTCGTCACGACCCAGGCAGTCGTGGGAGACATCGTCCCGCCTCGCGACCGCGGACGCTATCAGGGAATCTTCGGCGCCGTCTTCGGCCTCTCCAGCATCGCCGGCCCTCTGCTCGGCGGCTATTTCACTACGCACCTGTCGTGGCGCTGGATCTTCTACATCAACCTTCCGGTCGGTATCGCCGCGCTGGTGGTACTGGCCGTGACGCTGCCCTCGGCCTCACGCCGGGTGGCTCGCGCGATTGATTACGCAGGCGCTGGTCTACTCGCCGTGGTGCTGAGCAGCATTACGCTGCTGTCCGATCTGGGCGGAACGATGTATCCGTGGTCGTCGCCGATGTCGATTGGACTGATTGCTGTTTCCGTGCTGTCACTCGTGCTCTTCGCGGTCGTCGAGCGCAATGCAGCCGAGCCCGTGCTGCCGTTGCACCTTTTCCGTCAGCGGACCTTTGTAGTGACCTCCGTAGTGGGCCTGATCGTTGGATTCGCACTGTTCGGATCGGTTACCTACTTCCCGCTCTATCTGCAGGTCGTCAAGGGCGTAAGTCCGACCGGATCGGGAATGCAGATGGTGCCGATGATGGGCGGCATGCTGGTGACATCGATTATGTCTGGCCAGCTCATCAGCCGGACCGGTCATTACAAGATATTTCCGGTGCTGGGAACCGCGGTCATGACGGTAGGACTCTTTCTGCTGTCGCGCCTCACGCCTGAAAGCACGAACGCCACCGCGTCGCTGCTAATGCTCATCCTGGGCGTTGGGCTTGGAATGGTGATGCAGGTCCTCGTAATCGCGGTGCAGAACGACGTCGACTACCGCGATCTCGGAGTTGCGACTTCCGGTGCGACGCTGTTCCGACTGATCGGCGGGTCTCTTGGCACCGCGATCCTCGGAGCAATATTCGCAGCACGACTGACTGCGAATCTCCTCCGCCTGCTGCCTCCGGGTACCGCGGCAACTGAAGGGGCGCGGAACATGAGCGTCCAAGCGCTGTTGCAACTCCCGTCCTCTGCTCGCGCGGCTTACGCTGAAGCGTTCACGGCGTCGCTCGACGCGGTGTTCCTCGTCGCCACCGTTGTGTGCGCGATTGGATTTGTCCTCGTCTGGTTCCTTCCTGAGCGCCCACTTCGAGCAACCGTCGCGGCGTCGGCGCGAGATGCGGGAAACGAGGCCGGGGAGGCGTTTGCCCGCCCGTCGGACGAGGACGCCGTCGCCGCTCATTTGTACGCTACTCTCTCGTCGCTCGCCGATCGTGATGTGCAGCGCGCGCACATCGCGATGATCGTCGCCCGTGCTGGAGAGACACTCAGTCCGGTCGCGGCGTGGCTCCTTGTGCAGGTCGAGCGCGAGCCCAGGGCTTCACCATTCGAGCTTGCGCGCAGCCGTGGAATCCCACCCGAGCGTGCGCAGGCTGCCCTCGAGGAGCTGCGAAGGCGCGGACTGCTCACCATCCCGCGCGCGGAATCGACAATGCATTCCGAGCTCACCGCCTCCGGGTGCCGGGTGCTCGAACGCCTTGTTCTGGCACGCCGCATCCACCTGGCAGAGCTGGCCGAAGAATGGGATCCAACCCATGAGAATGACGCCGCCGCGTACCTGCGGAACGCCGTGAGAGACCTTGTACCCGACGTGAGAATCGTGGGCTGAAATTCAATAACAAAACTGACAACTGCAACTGAACATGCCGCCCGCTGGCAGCTATCAGCGATGGTCAGCTGTCAGCGTTGCAGTTGCAGTCGCAGTTCCGCTGGAGCACTACCTCTTGGCGAGTTCCCTCACTGTCGCCGCGAGCGATTGTACCCGGGTCGGATCCGACGCCGCGCGCGCATCCTGATCCAGCCGGTTTGCCAGCTGCGTCAGTGCCGCTCGCTCGCCACTGCCTTTCAGCTTCTCCGCGCGAGCGAGATCGCGCGTGATGGCGGAAGATCGATCGGATGAGATTCCCTTGTCCCTCACGAGCTGATCGAGATACGCCCGTGCTACCACGTAGCTCGCAGGCCACACCAGCTTCGGCTGATTCTGCGGATTGAACACGTCGAAGCGCACCAGCTTTGCCGCGTCGATCTCGTTCTGCGACAGCTGGTCACTCGGCTTGAGATCGAGCACGTCGAGGCCACGATCGATTTCCGAGGCGTAGATGTGGCCGTTGTACCAGTACGTTCCCCAGTCGCCACCCAGCAGCAGCTTGGTCGAATCCATCGGTCCACGGTCGAAGAACGCGATCTCCTTCGCGTGCGCGGGGTCCGTGAAATCGAACACGGAGACGCCCCCCTGATACCAGGCCTGGGCCATGATGTCGCGCCCCGGGACGGGAATGAGCGAGCCGTTGTGGGCGACGCAATTCTCCTGGTCGGTCTGCGCCACCGGAAGCTTGTAGTGGCCGGCCGCAGTCATCTTGTCGCCGGCCCGGTAGAAGATCGCGTCCGCGCCCCACGTGATTTTATCGGTTGGGCGACACCGTGGCGCCATACCGCCGCCCCATTCGTCGCTGAACAGCACCTTCGTCCCGTCATTATTGAACGTCGCTGAATGCCAGTACGCAAAGTTCGGATCGATCACGGCGGCGATTCGTTTTGGATGCACCGGGTCGTGTATGTCGAGCAGGATGCCGTTCCCCGAGCAAGCGCCAGCCGCGAGTCCGATAGCCGAGTAGACCGTGATGTCGTGGCACATGTTCGTCTGCGTGGTGGTCTGCGTGCCAGGCCCGTGCGCACCGCCCAGCCACAATCCCGCGATGGCGCCTGCGGAGTCCGCGAAAATTCGTGGAGAGTTGACTACCCGAGCGTTCTGGGGAGCGGCGACCGGTACCTTGATGATGTCGATGCGGAACAGCGATGTAGTCGTATCTGACAGCGATGCGCCGCGGGCGCACCCGGCCAGCTCGGAGCCCGATCGAACCACGCTGGTACCAGAGACGTAGATGTACACGTTGTCCGGATCATTCGGATCGATCACCAGTGTGTGCGTGTGCGATCCACGGCAGGTCTGTACCGCGGCTACCTGCTTCGGATGATCGAGGTCGCTGATGTCGAAGATGCGGACGCCGCGAAAACGCTCGGCGCTGACGGTGTCGGTCACCCCCTGGGCGCCGCAGTCTAGACGCCCACGGGTCTCTTCCACAGAAAAGAACAGCAGATTCTTGTAAATGGAGGGATCGCCCTGGCCACCGGGGCACACGAATGATGTGCGGAGAGTCGGGCTTTTCGGATTGGAAATGTCCCAGACCTGGAATCCATTGAATCCGCCCTGGAACGCCAGGTCTCCCTTGAACGCGAGGTCGCCGTTGAGGAAGGCGAAGTCGCCGAGATTCTGGGCGTTCCCGAAGTTCTGCGGCCGCGCGCCGTGGCCAACCAGCTCCAGATTGCGGGCAACTTCGGCCGCATCCTGGTAGCCGGCGCGAAGTCCGATGCGCGGGTCATCGCGGCTGATGGCAACGCTATCGCCTTGCGCTCCCGCGGTGACCGCGAGAAGCGACCCGGCAAGTACGAACAGATGCCGGCGCTGAAAGATGCTCCATCGCGTGTGCGAAGGCGGGACCGTAGATCTCCGTGTCATTTACGTTCTCTCTGGGTGGGGGTGTGGTGCTTCAGATTGGATGTGCTCAACGGTGCGTCGTTGCGCCAGTGGGAGCCAGCGTATCGAGAAGCGCGCTCATCCGCGCAATCTCGGCGCGCTGATCGGAATCCACCTCGGACGCGAAACGAAACACTTCCGCCTCCTGAGCAGAGCCGGTGGTGGCGAGCAGGCTGGCGACCATCACCAGCGCCCCCTCGTGATGGCGGATCATGTCCTTGAGGAAGAGTCTGTCAAACTCGTCGTCGCTCGTCCTGGCCAGCTCGGCGAGCTGCTCGGTGGTGAGCATTCCGGGCATGAGCGTGTCCGACATCGCCATACCTGGCATGTTCATGGAGTGATCGGCCGCGGCCTTGTGATCGTGCATTGCGTCATTGGCGGGAACCTGCTGATGACGGTCCTTCAGCCACTGCTTCATCATCGCGATCTCATCCCTTTGTGAGACCTCGATGCGCTGGCCGAGGGATCGGATGTCCTGGCGGGACGTGCGGGCCGGGATGAGCGCCGTCATCGCCAGCGCCTGCGCGTGGTGTCCGATCATCCCCTGCATGAAACGCACGTCCGCTGCCGTGTAGCGTGGCGGGTCCTGGGCGGATCCCGTCGCGGCCGTGATCAGTACGAGCGCAAGAACGATTGGGATATCTCTGAACGGTTTATTCATGAGCTCTGTAGATTGGAACGTATTCCCCCGCTGGTTTGTTGCAACCTCGCGGCGGT
>JBGQIT010000015.1:0-17963 GCA_041498575.1 Gemmatimonadaceae bacterium | reverse complement strand
GGTCACTACCTTATGCTAACGGATTCACGAAGGCTTCGCCGGAAAGCAGATTGTGAATTCGCTGGTCGAACGTGTGGTGCTCGCGCACGAATACCTGTCCCTCCCGTCTGATGCGCTCCCGCGAGGCCGAATTCTCGAGGTAGTAGCCGATCTTGGTGAGGCAGGAATCGATATCCTGATACCAGGCGCAGTGATCACCCTCGCGGAGCATCCGGGTGAGGCCGGGAGTTCCATGTCCGAGGTAGAAACCGCCGGCCAGGATTACCATCCAGGTGCGGTCCGATGTGTAGGTGCTTCCACCCTTCGCGCGATCGGGATTGATACCGAGCGAGATGCTGGAGCTGGAACAGACCGCGGCGAACTCCGATCCCTCCACGGAGCGGCCCTTCCAGTTCAGGGGCTTCTGCCACTTCTCCCAGCCTTTTCCCCACACCTTGATGTCGTACTTCTTCGCGACTTTGAGCAGGAATTGCGCGCGCGAAGGATCGTATCCATTGCCGATGAAGCTGACGTCCGAGTGAAACCGTTTCTTCGCGGGGACAGGTTTGATCTCGCGGTCGGCGGCTGACGGAAGAAATTTTGCCGGAAGTCCCAACGCCCTCCATTCCGCGTCGAAGCCAGAAACGAAAAAGGTCTGCGTCAGCTTTCCAACGGCCACGATGTGGGCGACTTCGGGGCGATACGTGCTCTTGTACCACTGCGGATCGTGGTACCACATCGAGTTCGGCTTGCCGTCGATGATCGTCGCCACCGTATCGAGATCCAGACCGTGGCACTTGCCGAGGATCACGAAATCAGGCTTGAACCGGCGCGCGTGGGACAAGGCCCACCTCTGTGTGAGCTTGCGACCGATGATTCGGGCGGCGCGCTTGTCGTCGATGACGAGAGTCTTGTGACCGTCCCTCTTGAGAGCACGCTCGGTGCACTTCTCCATCCGCCACCGCTGATTGCTGCCGATGATGAGGACTCTCAAGCCTGATGCGGACCTTCAGCGCTCTTACGGATCGATCGTTCCCAAAGTCGCGCGTACTTGGCCATTACGCTCGCGGCCGCCAGGCAGGCGAGGACGATCCCGCGAGAGCCATCGCGAAATCCGCCCTTCAGGAAGTACATGCTCACGAACCTCGCCGGCGGCTTGAAAAAAACAGCGCCGGCTGTGCCACGCCGTCCCTTGGCAAAGTTCTGCTCCGCCCACCACCGGCTGTACCTGTCGAACTTCTCAAAGTATTGGTCCAAAGAAATGTACGTGTAATGGAGGAGCCTATTCTTGACTTCTCCAACCTCTCCGTTCGTCACATCGACGTGCTCGTGTACGAGGCTGGTGTTGTACCGCAGCTCGCGCCTGAACAGACGGATCGGCCTGTCGCTCCCCCACCCTCCGTGGCGCATCTCCTTGCCAAGAAAGAAATTGCGGCGCGGAACGCGATAGGCTGTTGCATTGCCGGGCCGCGAAACGACCTGGCCGATCTCCTCCGCAAGCTCAGGCGTACAGCGCTCGTCCGCATCGATGACAAGTATCCACGCCGTCCTGGCCCGACCGATTGCGTTATTACGCGCCGCTCCAATCGTGGTGAACTTCGGGCTGATAACGGTCGCGCCGGCGCCGCGTGCGCGATCGACGGTGTCGTCCAGAGAATCGTTCTCGACGACGATCACCTCGCGAGCCCATTCGACGCTCGCGACGCAGGCCTCTATGTTCGCGGATTCATCGTGAGCCGCGATCACCGCCGTTACGTCGGAGGAGCCGCGGTTGGAGGGGCTCACCCCTGGTGTCGGCCTTTTGTGCGCGCGTTGTTGGCCGCGCGGTCGAAACCTTCGATCATCTCGCTCTCCGGAAACTCCCTTGCCACTCTGGTACGCGCGGCCTTTCCCATCGTTTCGCGCGCGTCCTCGCTCGTCAGCATCCCGGCAACGGTGGCCGCGGTTGATGCGGAATCGTCGGGCGGATAAAGTGCTCCACTGATCCCGTTCGCTATGTATCGTTGCGCGACGCCGTCGTCGCTCGCCACCGTCGGAATGCCGAGCGCCATCAGATCGAGGATCCCGTAAGCCGCTGTATCCGCGTCGGCGACGACCCAGCCCAGATGGGCGTCCTGCATCAGGCTGATCACATCGTCGCGCTCGCCGAGGAAGCTCACCAGATGCAGCACCCGCAGCGCGGCGGCCTGCATCCTCAGATCCTCGTCGTCTGAGCCAGGCCCCACGATCATCAGTCTCAGATTCGGATGCCGCGGCGACAGCATCGACATCGTGCGGATCGCCGTCGCTGCCCGGCCACGGGAAGTGGGATCGTAGACGCAGACGATGTATTTGAGCGCCTCCGCCTCCTTCTGATCGCCCGCCGATACCTGCTCGGCCGCCGGAGTCTTGGCGCCATTCGCCGGGTAGGTCGAGACATCGACTCCGATCTCCGCCACTGTCGACTCGATTGCGTTCTTCGGGATGTCCGCGGCACGACGATCCGTCTCGCTGGCAAAGAGATACAACGTCCGGGCGAGGCGGGATGCCCAACGCCCCGAGAGGGTCAGCTCGAGCTTCTTCCCCGCGGGAGTCCAGCGCACCACCGATCCGTTGCTGGCCATCCAGCAGGCAGTCGCTGCGATCAAGTGCTCTCGATCGGTGGTGACGAACACGGCGTCCGCGTCCCAACGGCGAAAAATGCTTTTCAGCCGCCGCGCCGCGGAGAAGAACAGGCCCTCGGTGGAGAACGGAATGATCTCGAATGGCTCCGGGATGGGCGTATGTCGCGCCTGACCCGGGTCGCGACGCGGCGACACCGCCAGATGCACGTTGCTGTCCGGGGCCACGAGGAGCGTCACCTTCGCGCCACGCTCGGAGATGCCGCGGCCGGCTCTCGCGAAGAGACGGGCAGTGCCTGACCATTCGCGGGCAGAATGAAGAAATAGAACGTGCACTCTTTGCTTACCCTGCTGAAGGAGCCATCCGGTTGGGAATGGATTCCGCCGCGTCACCGGCTTCTCCATTCCCGCCCCCGAACTGCAATGTATAGAGCCGGGAGTACGCGCCTCGCTTCGCCAACAGCTCGGCGTGCGTTCCCCGCTCGACGATCTCGCCACGATCGAGAACGATGATCTGATCGGCGTGCGTGACCGTCGACAGCCTGTGCGCGATCACGAACACCGTTCTTCCCTGCAACAGCCGGTCGACCGCTTCCTGCACCAAACGCTCCGATTCAGTATCCAGCGCGGAAGTGGCTTCATCGAGAATGAGGATTGGCGGGTCACTGAGCAAGGCCCGTGCAATCGCCAACCTCTGCCTCTGGCCGCCCGAGAGCCTGGTCCCGCGCTCTCCGAGCATCGTCTCGTAGCCGTGCGGGAGCTCGATGATGAACTCGTGTGCGTTGGCCGCCCTGGCCGCCGCCTCGATCTGCGCCTGCGAGTATTTGTTCGGCGCGCCGTAGGCAATGTTGTTGCGCACGGTGTCGTGGAAGAGAACAGTCTCCTGGCTCACGATGCCGGTCAATGCGCGGAGCGCGGGGAGCTTGATCTCGCGCGTGTCGATGCCGTCGAGCAGGATTCTGCCTTTGCCCGGCTCGTAGAATCGAGGAATCAGATCGACCAGCGTGCTCTTTCCCGAGCCGCTCGGACCGACGAGCGCCACAACTTCTCCCTTGCGGGCGACAAGATCGATTCCGGAGAGAACGGGAGCGTCTTCGTAGGCGAACGTGACGTTCTCGAACCGCAGGTCGCGCTCGAATGCCGCCTTGTCTCTGATGCCGGGATCACGCTGAAACTCAGCCGGTGAGTCGAGGATCTCGAACAGTCTCTCGGCGGACGCGAGCGACGACTGAGCGGTGGTGCGCATCTGTGAGAGCTGCTTCAACGGCTGAAGGAGGCGAAGAACCAGTGTCAGGAAGGCGAGCAGCGTCGCGCCAGTCATCGTTCCACTCTGCAACACCTGCCAGGCTCCGATCCAGAGCACGAGAACCGCAATCAAGGTTCCGATGATCTCCGTGACGGGCGGCGCCACCAGCGCGAGACGCGTCATCTTTAGGCTGCTGCGCGCGTACTTGTTGCTCCCGTCGGCGAATCGCGACTCCTCGTAGCTCTCGGTGCCGGACGCCTTCACCAGACGAATGCCGCTGATCGTCTCCTGCAGCACGCTCGTCATTTCTCCGTGGACGTTGCCGCGACGGAGATTGCCCTTTCTCAGCCTCTTGAGCATCGGCTGGAGCGATACGCCGAGCAGCGGCAGAATAATCAGCGCGATCAGCGTCAGCTTCCAGGAGATGCTGAACAGGATCGCGATGTAGACGATGACGAGCGATGCGCTCTGGAGCCCCTGCGTCACGATCTGCGTGAGAATGAGCCGCGCCTCAAACGTGTCGTTGATAACGCGCGACAGTATCTGACCTGCCTTCATCTGCGTGAAGTAGCCGAGGGGCAGGTGTGCAAGGTGGCGGTAGACGGCGTTGCGCAGGTCGCGCGTCACGTACTCCTGGAGCGTTGCGCCGAACTGCCCCGCGATCCACACCAGCAGATTCTTGAGCAGCACCGACGCCATGACGAGCAGGATGACGTTGCGCAGCGAGCGCATCTCGTCGCCGGGAATGATCTGGCTCCCGACCGTTGCATTGAGGAGCTTCGACACCCACCCCGACTTGAGCGACGTCGACGGCTGGTGGAACAGAATGTTGAGGAACGGGATCAGCAGCGCGATCGCGAAGCCGTCGAGCAGCGCCGCAAGCAGGTTGGCCGCGATCGTGATCGCCATGCGCCAGGCATGCGGGCGCAGAAACGGGAGAAGCCTCCTGTAGACCGGGGTCTTCACTGGATTAAAGGCACGGGAGGCGGGAGGGGGGAGGGGGGAGGCGGGAACAGCGCACCAACTTCGCGAACTGGCTTTCCGCTTCCCGCTTGTCGCCTCCCGCCTCCCGCCTCCCGCAATCTTCTACCGGCGGGGAGTGAGCAGCGCCAGCGGCAGAATTACTTCCTCCGGCGTCACGCCCCCGTGAAGGAACGATCCGCGATACCGGCTTTGATACTCGCGCAGCTTCGTCGGGTAGACGAAGAAACAATCATTCGTGGCGAGCAGGGTGTTGCCACCCGGACCGCGACGCGGCAGTCGCAGCATGTCCTCATTCGGAAAGAGCAGCGCCTGCTCCGGACGCTCGGCGCGCAGGTCCTCGCCGAACTTGTAGCGCAGATTCGCGCTCGCATCGCGCTTGGCGTACACGGTCGCGGGAGTGTTGCAATGGATCGAGCCGTGGTCCGTGGTGAGGAGCACGGAGATCTTCCGCCGTGATGCTTCCTTCAAAACGCTGAACAGCGCCGACCGCTGGAACCACTGTCTCGTTATTTGCCGAAGGGCGATTTCATCCCGTGCGACTTCATACAGTATTTGCGACTCGCTTCGCCCGTGGGTCAATAAATCGACGAAGTTGAACACGAACGCGCTAACTCCCTCAGGCCCGATCGCGGTGCCGAGATGCCGCTCCAGCTCGTCGGAATTGGCGGCGGTCGAGATCTTCTGGTAGCGGACCGGCGTCTTGCCGCACAGCTCCTCGAGATGCGACTCCAGCAGCTCGCGCTCGTGGGCGTTGAGCGACTCATCTTCGCGATCGGCGTTCCCCCACCAGTCGGGAAGACGCGCCGCGATCTCGCCGGGAAAGAGTCCGCTGAAGAGCGAGTTGCGCGAATACGGAGTCGCGGTCGGGAGTACCGCGTAATAGTGCGTTGTCTCGACGTCGAAGAAGGGAGCGAGCAACGGCTCCAGCACCCGCCACTGATCGAGCCGCAGGCAATCGACGACGATGAACACCGCCGCCTTGTCGCGCTCGAGGATCGGCATCAGAAACTCGGCGACAATGTCGATCGAGAGCGGAGGCCGGTTCCCTTCGAGATTCTTGAGCCACGCCGGATAGTTGTCCTTCATGTACGCCGCGAACTCGCGATGCATGTCGGGATAGAGTCCCTGAAGCGACTCATAGAGACCCATTTCGCCGGCCGCGGCCAGGTCAACGTCCCAGCGCATCAGCTCGTCGTAGCGGTCGATCCACCCACGCCAGTCGAGATTGTGGTCGCGCTCCAGCTCGATCGCGCGGAACCGCTCGACAAAGCTGCGAGCGATCGCCTGCTGGCGGATGCGCGGACCTTCGAGAATCCTCGTCACGACGGTCAAGACCTGTCGCGGATTTATCGGCTTGACCAGATAATCGCGGACGTTGACGCCGATTGCTTCCTTGAGCGTCGAATCCTCCTCGCTCTTGGTCACCATCACGACGGGCATGGTCGGCGAGATCTCGCGCACGTCGCGATAGACCTCGAGTCCGCGCTTGCCGGGCATCTGCTCATCGAGCAGCAGGATATCGAACGGACGACGCCTCAGCAGCTCGATCGCGTCGTCGGCGTTGGACGCCCACTCTACGGTATAGCCTTTGGAGCGAAGGAAGATGCGGTGAGGCTCCAGGAGCTCACCCTCGTCGTCCACCCACAGTATCGATTTTGGGGGGTTCAGGACCGGAACGGCCATAGATCGGAATGTAGCCGCGGGTGGAGTCCGTGCCTAGATTCGGAGGGTGCTCGGCCAGACGCCACGTTACACTCTTGCTACCCCGGTTTTTCGATTCCGTGCGCTAACGACACTGTCCGGGCGGGCATCGCTGGGCGGAGATCGGGAGACGCTCGTGGCCTGCCTCCAGCTGGGGCGCCTTTGCGCCGGAATCCTTCCTCCTTACGAGCTGTCGCGGGAGCTGGTGCTGGAGCGGACCGAGAACACGAAGCAATGGCTGTCGTCGCTGGCGATTCCCAGCGGAATCAGATCCACGGCTTTTGGCATCTTCGGCGCCCTCAGCGGCCTGGACCGGGCGCGCTGCGCGATCGCTTTTACTGACCTTGTGAAAGCCGCTTCTGCGCAGTTAGATGAGGCATCACGCGGTGAACTGGCGGTGCTGCTGAATGAGCTGTCCGCATCGCCGCCGACGCACGCGCGACACACAATGACACAATCTCAACCGAGCTGATATGGCCGGCCATAGCAAATGGAAGCAGATCAAGCACTACAAGGCGGCGACCGACGCCAAGCGCGGTGCGCAGTTCACCAAGCTCATTCGCGAGATCACGATGGCCGCGAAGCTTGCCGGCGGCGATCCCGCGCATAACCCGCGGCTCCGAACAGCGATCGATGCGGCCAAGGCCGGGTCGATGCCCAAGGAGAACATCGAGCGCGCGATCAAGAAAGGAACGGGCGAGCTCGAGGGGGTTCACTACGTCGAGGTGACGTACGAGGGTTACGGCCCGGGCGGCGTCGCGATCCTGATCTCCGCGCTGAGCGACAATCCCACCCGCACTGTCGCCGAGATCCGCCACAAGCTCACACGGCTCGGCGGCAACCTTGGGCCTCCACATTCGGTGTCGTACCTGTTTGACCGGAAGGGGCAGATCTACATCGACGCGTCGAAGTACGACGAAGACATGGTTCTCGAAGTCGCGCTCGATGGTGGCGCCGAGGATTTCCGGGCCGAAGGCGACCAGTACATCGTGACGACCGACCCGCACGGGATGCACACGGTCGAGGATGCGATCAAGGCAAAGGGAATAACAATCGACGAGTCGGAGGTCGCGTTCATTCCCAAGTCGACGGTGCGCGTCGAGGGAAAGAACGCGGAGTCGCTCATCAAGCTGCTCGACGATCTCGAGGAGCTGGACGACGTGCAGAAGGTGTCCGCGAATTTCGACATGGACGTCGAGCAAATGTCCGGTGCGTGATGCCCAACCCGTCGTAATACTCGGGATCGATCCCGGTACCGCGGTCACCGGCTACGGAATAGTTCGGAAGGAAGGCCGCAATCCGCTCACGCTCGTCGAGTGTGGCGTGATACGCACGAAGCCACGGGATGAATTGGCACGGCGTCTGGCCGAGATCCACGATGGGATCCTCGAGCTGATCCGCCGTCACCAGCCAACGGTTCTCGCCATCGAAGACATCTTCTACGCCCGGAATGTGCGGACGACAGTCGTGCTCGGCCACGCGCGCGGAGTGATTCTTCTGGCGGGAGCGCACGCCGGCATGGAGATCCACGAGTATCCGCCGGCGGAGATCAAGAAAGCGGTGGCCGGCACGGGCGTGGCGACCAAGGTTCAGATCCAGTTCATGGTGATGCGTCTGCTACGGCTGAAATCGGCGCCGCAACCGAGCGATGCGTCGGACGGAGTGGCGGCGGCGCTGGCGTTCGCGCTGATGCCCAACCTGCCGAAGATCGAGTCGATTCGATTCCCATCGTCGACGGTGCTTCGCTCGCCGGTGGATCTGGGAAGAGCAGAGCGTTGATCGGGCGCGTCGAAGGAAAGCTCGTCGCCAAGGATCTGGATTCGCTCGAGGTGATGACGAGCGGAGGAGTCGCCTACGAGCTGAAGATTCCGTTGGGCGTGTATGAGACGCTCCCGCGTGTCGGCGACATTGTGGCGCTCCACACTTCGCTCGTGGTGAAGGAAGATTCCTGGCAGCTGTTCGGATTCGTCAGCGTGTTCGAGAAGCGGTTGTTCGAGAAGCTGCTCACGGCGAACGGTGTCGGGCCCTCTCTCGCGATCGGGATGTTGTCGGCGCTCTCGGCCACGCGGCTCATTCGGGCGATTCGCGAAAAAGACATTCCGACGCTCCAAAGCGTTCCACGTGTGGGAAGGAAAAAAGCCGAGCGGCTGATTCTCGATCTCGCCGACAAGCTCGATGGGCTCGGCGAGACGACCGGTACGTCGGCCGCTCCGGCCAGCGCCGCCGCTGATGACGCTTTGCGAGCTTTGGTTTCACTCGGGTACTCGGCTGCCGACGCGGAGCGCGGGTTGCGTGCGGCGCTCGATGCTGGCGGAGGCGGCAAGGCCGCGACAGAATTGATAAGGACGGCGCTGGCAAAGCTTGGAGGCAGATAATGCCGACGTGCGGAATGCAGCAAGGCTCGGGGGCGATCGACGTCAGGTCCAGGTAGCAGTAAGCTGCCGCTCGTGCGCTCGGCGACGCGGTTTCTCCCGCTCGTTTTTGCGTTCGCGTGCACTCCGCCGGCCAGCCGGGCGATTAGGCGTATCACGGCAGAGAGCGAAGTGCGGCTGGCTCAGCGCCAGCGGTTCGAGGCGATGATGAAGCAGGACGTCGTCGCGCTCGATACTCTCCTGGATGACGATCTGGATTACATCCACACCGGCGGCGACCTCCAGTCGAGGTCGCAGTTCATCGACATGATCAAGAAGCGGACGCTCGTCTACGATTCGATCGCGCCGAGTGAGGTGAGGGTGCGGGTGTACAACGGGCTGGCGCTGGCGACCGGTCGGGCGCAGGTGCGGGTGCGCAACGCGGCGGGAGTTTCGAGCTTCCAGATCCGATTCACCGAGGTATACGTCCGGCGGGATGCCCGTTGGCTATTAACTGCCTGGGAGGCGACCAGGCTTTCGGCTAACTCGGCGGGGGAGAGATCGCGAGGAGCACTCGCATGGACAAAACCGAAGCTGAGAGCTTTCGGCTTTGCAGCCAATCGCCTGGAGCTTTTGTACAGGCGTAACGCCCGCAGGCTGCAAATGTCGGTGCGGTAAGCATTTAGACCCCACACTATATAAGTGAATTGCAATTCACCTTTGGGTGAACTATAATTCGCTTATGACGCCCACCGAGGCCCTTCCAGCCGTCCAGGCACGGGGCCGAAACAGCTTTGAGCGGTTGCTCGCCGCGGCCGAACGGACCCTCGAAGCAGACGGGCTCGAAGGGGCGACAGTTCCGGCCATCGCCGCCCGAGCCGGCATGTCGGTGGGGAATGTCTACAAACGGTTCCCGGACAAGGATTCTTTGTTTCGCGCGGTATACGACCGCTTCTTCTCCGACGCGTTCGCGGCCAACGAGTTCGCGCTCGATACCGCCAAGTGGGAAGGAATACCGACCACGGAGGTGGTTTCTACTCTGGTGACGGGGATGATCGAAGGCTATCGGGGCCGCCGCCCGCTGATTCGCGCTCTTCTCCTGTACGCTCAGACCCATCCGGACGCCGAATTCCGGTCCCACGCGGAACAGCTCAGGCTTCAGAGCCTCGAGTTATTCGAGAGACTGTTGCGCGATCGCCGGGCAGACATTGGGCATCCGCATCCCGAGCGCGCCATCCGGTTTGTGGTGATTCTGCTCGCGCACGCGCTCCAGAACGCAGTGATGTCGGAGGGTGGCGGGATCCAGAGTGGGGATTTTCTCTCGCACGTTCCGGAGACGGCGGGCGAGCTGTCACGGATCGTCATCGGGTACCTCCGCATCAGGGCCACGGAGCGGCCGCGCGCGTTAAGCCAGTCGCGGCTTAGAAGCGCAAACTGAACGGGAACTGCAAACCGAACGGGGAACTGCAAACTGAACGGGATCCGAGATCTCAGAAGCGTAGATATCAGGTGATGGTAAGAACGCTGCCGACGTATTTGAGTGGGGGTATAGTCCCCGCAGTTGCTGTCCACCGAAGCGCGCCGGTGAGGTCGCAGCGTAGTGACTTCCCACTGAGATCTATGCCTCTCAGATCTCGGATCCCGTTCAGTTTGCAGTTCAGTGGTTCCCCTTCTCGTACCCTGGCGGCGTCTCCTTCCGGTACTTGAGCCCCTCGAGAAGCAGACTCTGCGCGTAGTCGGGCTTCCCCCATTCGCCGTGGTCGGCGCTTCGCAGCCACCATATCGCTCCCGTAGTGTCCGGCACCATCACGAATGGAGAGGGCGACATGAACGTGATGTAGCCATCCATCTTCTTCGGCCCGCGCCGCTGACGGAGGTTGGCGAGATGAAATTCGACTCGAAGGAGATAGCTGGTGGCCGAGTCGAGAAGCGCGGTGCCTTCATAGTCGGGGCCGGTTATATCGGTGCTGGGAGTGAAATCGAGGCGGACGACGCGTGTGCCCTGGTACCACTGGACTCCGCGGGCGACGAAGCAATGGTGTTCCCAGAATACGGAGTCGGCGAGCGTCGACAGAAAGAGAAGTGGAACGGTGAACTCGCCGCGTGTGTATTCGATGACGTCGCCCGGCCGGTACGGCGGCTCCCAGTTTTCCGATTGGAATTTCTCCCGGGTGGCGATGATGCGCCCGAGGTCTCCACTCGGGGGAACCGCAGCCGTTCGTCGCTCGACAGTCGCCTCGAATGGATAGTGCCGCCGGAACTGGTCGTACTTCTCCGCTCCCTGTTTGAGCTGATCGAGTACCGCCAGCGACAGATCGAGAGAGGCGGAATCGGCCGCAGCGGAACAGTGACTGATCGCTTTGACCGGGGAGACCACGTACGCCACTTTGTTCATTGCGAACGTGGCAGCAGCGTTGGGGGTGGCCGCCTGCCTCAATGTCCGTTGCTGTGGCTGATACCCAACCTCGCGCACCCGCAAGCGCAGCTGGCCGTCGCTCGGCCACACGAGTCGCGCCTGCCCGGCCTCGTCCGTGAACTTGTGCTGCCCGGTGGCGAGATCGATTACGTCGGCGTTAGCGAGGGGATAGCGCGCACCTGAATCAACTACTGTGACGATAACGACCGAGGGTTGGCCCCGATATGCGGGCTCTCGAGCACCGAGTGCAAGACCGGCAAACGAAATCGCGGCCGCGAGTGTATAGAACGGCGCGCTGCGAATCACGGGACGGGCGGCTTGCCCCTGTTCCAGAGGATCACGGCGAAGATGACAGCGAGGACTAGTCCGAAGATGATTCCGAGTCTCATTCTCGCGCATCATTGTGAAAGTGATATCATTTGTCAATTGATGCTGGCGGTGGCGGAGGATCAGCCGCAGAGTTGATGCAGCACAAAACCGGGAGATTCCAATGTCGGTCAAACATCTTTATCTAGTGGCGGTCGTGGCCGTCCTCGGCTGCGCGTCCAGCGCGGCGAACAAAACAGGGACGGTTCCAAGATCCAACTTCCTGACTGCCGAGGAGATCGCTTCGCATCACGCCGACATCAACACGGCGTACGACGCGATAGCACGGCTGCGTCCGAACTGGCTGGCCCCGCATGGGATAACATCGGGCGTCGACAATGGCGCAGGCACCGAGTACGCGCTTGTATTCGTCGATGGGCAGCGGTACGGGGACATCAACACGCTTCGTGGCATCCCAGCCTATCACGTAGGCAATGTCCGCTATTACAACGTTACCGAGGCTGGGGCCAGGTTCGGAATCCACGGCGGTAGCAGTGGGGCCATCGAAGTGACGCTGTTGGCACCATGACGAGAGCTGGTCAGAGCGGGACCGACAAAACCGGGAGGACGCCCTGTCAGTCAGACATCTTTATGTAGTGGCAGTCGCGGCCATTCTCGGCTGCGCAGCCAATGCGTCGGGCACATCCCCGACTCATCGAAGTAGTAGCCTTTTAACCGCCGAGGAGATCGCTGCCGCTCACGCCGACATCACAACTGCGTACGACGCGGTAGCACGACTGCGTCCGAACTGGCTGGCCTCGCACGGCGGCAGTGCGTTCGCGAAGGTATTCGTCGATGGGCAGAGGTACGCGGACGGCGACCTCAGCTCGCTTCGCAACATTCAAGGCTACAGCGTGGCTAGTATCCGTTATTACGACATGACCCAGTCTGGTGCCAGATTCGGAGTTCAAGCAGGCGATGCCGGGGCGATCGAAGTCACGATGAAAGCCCGATGACGAGCCCCCGGAAGGTTTCGGCGCGCGCGGCCACGGCGAAGCGCGCGAGCACGTTTACGGAATCAGTGATCCGCGAGATGACGCGGATCTCGAACCAGTACGGCGCGATCAATCTCGCGCAGGGAATGCCCGATTTCCCGATGCCCGCGCCGATGAAGGACGCGGCGTGCGCCGCGATCCACGGGGACATCAATCAGTACGCGATCACGTGGGGCAGTCCGGCGCTGCGCCTGGCGATCGCCGAGAAGTACCGGAGCTGGTACGGGATGAATGTGGATCCGGAGAGGGAGATCACGGTGTGCTGCGGCGCGACGGAGGCTATGGCTTCGGTGTTTCTGGCGCTCGTTGACCCTGATGATGAAGTGATAGTGTTCGAGCCGTTTTACGAGAACTACGGTCCTGACGCTATTCTCGCGGGAGCGAAGCCAGTGTTCGTGCCGCTCGAGGCGCCCGATTGGAAGCTCGATCCGGACAAGCTGCGCGCTGCTTTTTCGAATAAGACTCGGGCGATTGTCGTGAACACTCCGCACAATCCCACAGGTCGGGTCTTTACGCGCGAAGAGATCTCACTGATCGCGGAGCTGTGTCAGAAGTGGGATGTGATCGCGATCACGGACGAGATCTACGAGCACATTCGCTACGCCGGCAGCCACCATGTCCTGGCAACCTGGCCGGGGATGCGGGAGAGGACGGTCACGATCTCCGGGTTATCGAAGACGTTCTCGTGCACGGGGTGGAGGCTTGGGTACGCGATCGCGCCGCCCGAGTTCTCGTCACCGATTCGGAAGGTTCACGACTTTTTGACCGTAGGTGCTCCCGCGCCTTTGCAGGCTGCGGGGGCGATCGGGATGGCGTTTGATTCTGACTATTACAACCATCTCGCTCTCGAGTATCGTGCCCGGCGGGACATCATGTGCTCGGCTCTTGATGAAGCTGGGTTTAAGTACGCAGCGCCGGAGGGGGCCTACTATATACTTGCTGATTTCTCGGAGATCTCGGATCTCGAGTCGCGGGAGTTCGCCATCTGGTTGGCGAAAGAGGTTGGGGTTGCGACGGTTCCGGGGATGAGCTTCTACTCACGGCCCGAGCTGGGGAAATCAGTTACGCGATTCGCGTTCTGCAAGAAGACCGAGACGCTCGAGAAGGCGGCGGAAAGATTGGTCGGCCTACAAGCGAGAGTCTGACGCTGGTGGCGGCATCCAGGGCTAGATGTTGCCCAATAGTTGAACTGCGCCGCTACACATTGCACGCCGGAAAACGTGACACGCTGATCACGCTCTTCGAGCGCGAGTTCATCGAGACCCAGGAAGACGCCGGCATGCAACTGATTGCCCAGTTTCGTGATATCGACCGGCCCGACGTCTTCACCTGGCTGCGTGGTTTCACGGACATGGAGTCGCGCGCGACGGCGTTGGCGGCATTCTACGATGGGCCGACGTGGCGTGCACATCGTGACGCCGCGAACGACACCATGATCGACTCCGACAACGTGCTCCTGCTCCGACCAGTGCAACCCGCCTCGGGCTTCGTGTTTGCGCGAGCGGATCGTCCAGCTGTCGGTGCGACGGCCATTCCCTCCGGCCTCTTCGTCGCCACGATTTACCCACTTGCAGCCTCTGCTGCCAGGGACTTCGCCGACGTCTTCGATCGAGCCATCAAGCCTGAACTCATCGCAAGTGGTGTCACTCCTCTCGCGGCGCTCCAAACTGAGCCTGCCAAGAACACGTTTCCGCGCCTCCCAGTGCGAGAGGGCGAGCACGTATTCGTGTGGTTCTCCCGGTTCGCGGATCTGCTGGCATACGACCGACATGTCGCGAGGCTCCAGGAATCGCGAGGATGGCGCGACACGGCGGGTCCCGCACTCCACAGGCATCTCGCCGGGCCAGTCGAAACCCTGCGGCTCACGCCGACCGCACGCTCGCGATTGGTCGTCTGATCGTCGAAGCGCCCAGCCGCTGGGTCAGCGGTTTAGCGCGGCTTTGGTTACCTGGAAACGCTACGAGGCTGGACTTCCGACGTAACGCGTTAGTCAGAACACTCGACCGGGGTGCGGAAAGGTCGGAGCGCTTAATGTGAGCAGTGGGTTACCTCCACCGGCCGCAATTGGGGTTCAATCTCAGACCATCTCAGCCGGGCGCTTTCCCGCCGTTGGCCTGCTTCCTCGGCCAACTGAAGAAATACTGGCAGGAACGTCTCAAAACCGTTCGCCAAGGCATAGCCACTCGCCGCGAACAGTCTAGCCAAGCGGGTTCGGGTCGGCGGATATAGAAGAATTCCCATTAAGCAGGCGAGGAACATAATCTGGACGCCCGCCGGCAAGCGCGAAAACGATTTGATCGCGTTAAGTGCCAACTTGGCTAAGCCAATCGCGCCTGCGACGGTGGCGGTTCCAAGGACCACCCCTCCCATGCGCAATGTCAGATCGACACTCTCGTCCCGCGCATACATGCGGAGCTTTGCCGATACCTGGAAGGTGATAGTCTGAGCACCCATCTGCTTGAGGTGTGAATCGGACGTCATGATTGCGCCCGCTCCAACCGCGAAATACGCCTCAAGATACGGCGCGTCCTTCGGATCAAACCCATCGACCGTGAGTCCGTCAGCTGGCCGAGACGCATCGTAGAATCTCAGTGCCCGTCTGTATTCTGCCCACTCTGTTAGAAGCGCCTCGAGCGGCAGATCCTCTTCACGGGAAACTGCGGTAAGCTGACTGCGCATCTCCTCATCCAGATAGGTTGGCGCATAGGCAACAAGTAGCCCACAGGCCAGTACCTCCTGCAAAGCAGATCGAGCCTTCGGATCCCTTCTTTGCTTGACAATCCACCGTATTTCGGCAATCAGCACATTTGCATCCAGCACTAGCCGAATTGTCTTCGGCTCACCCACGTACTGAGCCAGCATCGGAAAGCGGTCAATGACCTCGCGAAGTCCTGCGAGGGCATCGGACCGAATGGGCAAGCCATTAATCGGTAGAGAGGTAGTGGTCACCCGTTCAAGATAAACAGGTTCAACAATTTGCAACTGGACTAAGCGGCGCGTGGCTCGCACTTTATCGGTCCGCTCCCACCCACCCGATCCGACAATGTCGAACAGAGTTGCCACCTCGCTCGTCTTGCTCGCGTGCGCCGGCCTCGCGCCGAGCCTCTCCGCCCAACAACAGATCGATTCGGCGTACTCGGCGCAGATCACCCAGCTGACGCCGACCGACTCGCGCTGGAAGTTCACGACCGAGCTCGTCTCGTCGCTTCCCGCTTCAGCGACGGTTCCGACGCCGCTCAAAGTCCTCGGCTACGTTCCTGGAACTGAAGGGAGACTCTCCTACGTCGCCGACATCAACAAGTACTTCGACGCGCTGGCCGCCGCCGCGCCGAACCGCGTCAAGAAGTTTTCACTCGGTAAGAGCGAAGAAGGCCGCGAGTCGATCGTCGTCGCCATCTCCGACGACGCCAACATAGCCAACCTCGAGCAGAATCGCCTCGCATTCGGCAAGCTCGCCGATCCGCGTGGACTCTCAGCTGCCGAGCGCACGCAGATCATCAGGACCGCCAAACCGATCTACTGGCTGAGCGGCTCGATCCACTCGCCGGAGACGGGCAGCCCCGAGATGCTGATGGAGCTGGCGTATCGTCTGGCGGTGGATGAATCGGATTGGGTGAAGGACATCCGCGCCAACGTCATCACACTCATCACCCCCGTGACTGAGGTGGATGGCCGCGATCGCGAGGTCGATGTCGTCAAGGAATCGCGCGCGCTCAAGCTCGGCAACAACGCCGTGCCGCTCATCTACTGGGGCAAGTACACCGCGCACGACAACAACCGCGACGGCATGGTGATGTCGCAGAATCTCACCAAGAACTTCGTGCGCGGTTTTCTGTACTGGCACCCGACAGTCGTGCACGATCTGCACGAGTCGGTGCCGTTCCTATACACGAGCACCGGGACGGGCCCGTACAACGACGAGTACGATCCGATCGTGGTCGACGAGTGGCACACGCTCGCGTATCAGGAGATAACCGAGCTGACGCGCCGAGGATTGCCGGGCGTTTGGACGCACGGGTTCTACGACGGCTGGGCGCCGAACTACACCCTCCTCTCTGTCGCAAATCTCCACAACTCGATCGGCCGATTTTACGAGACGTTCACCTCGAGTGGGGCGGGCTGTACGACGGTGAGGCTTCCCGCGGCCGATACCTCGCGCCGCTGGGATCGACCCAACCCGCCGGTGAACGGGCTGAAGTGGTGCATCCGCAGCAACATCAACTATCAGCAGTCCGGCGCGCTGATCGCGCTCAAGTACGTTGCCGACCACCGAGAGACGTTTCTAGAGAATTTCGTTGCGAAGAGTGAGCGGATGATCGAGCGCGGACGCACGAGCGCGCCGTACGCGTTCGTGGTTCCACGAAATCAGCGTCATGCGGCCGAGGCTGCCGATCTTGTCAACCTGTTCCGCGCGCAGGGGACGGAAGTGAGCGTCGCGATGACTGACTTTGCTCTAAAGCGCGTCGCTGCGGCCAAGCGCGCCTCAGGCGATTCCGCCGCAACGACGAAAGTCGCGACCGATTCCGCTGTACAAGTTCACAGCGGCGACTGGATCGTGCGGCTCGATCAGCCCTATGCCGCGACCGCGCGTACGCTGCTCGCGATTCAGCGCTTCAAGGCCGACGACCCTCCGCCATACGACGACACCGGCTGGACGCTCGACGAGCTGCGTCACGTGCAGACGCTCAAGATCGCCGACTCGACGGTTCTCGCGAAGCCGATGCAGCTGCTTAAGACCGACGCGCACATCGAAGGCAGTGTCGCCGCCGGATCGGGCCCGCTCCTGGTCCCTCATCTCGGCGACTGGCGCTCGGCGGTCCTTCCGTGGAAGGTTGCGCCGAGTGCGGTGAGCATCGCCGAAGAGCCGTTCACGGCGGGCGGAGTGAAATACGCCGCCGGCACCTACGTCATCAACAACGCCAGCGAGGCGACTCGCAATGCTATCAAGTCGCTGGGATTGAATGGTGCCGCCGCCGGTGGTGCTGTCACGGCGCGGCAGCATTCGATCCGGGTGCCGCGCATCGCGCTGATGCACTCGTGGCTCGAGACCCAGAACGAGGGATGGGTGCGGTACGCGTTCGACCAAATCGGCGTTCCGTACACCTATATCAGCGACCAATCGCTCCGCGTGCCGGGCAGGCTCGACAAGTTCGACGTCGTCGTCTTTCCGCACGTCAGTGGAAATCCAAACGCGCTTGTGAATGGCCGACCGATGGTTGGGCCGCCGATTCCATGGAAGAAATCCGCGTTGACCCCGAATCTGGATCTGTGGGATCAGACCGATGACATCCGTCCAGGAATGGGGCTCGAAGGAGCTGCGGCGCT